>NZ_RZPI01000639.1:0-3169 GCF_003998715.1 Mesorhizobium sp. M7A.F.Ca.CA.002.15.2.1 | reverse complement strand
CACGGCCCGCGCCGCATCGCTCAGATCGGCGCTGCGGATTTCCTCGAGAATCGCGCGCCAGCGCGGCGCCGGCAATGCCGACGCGTCTCTCGCCAAGCCGGCGAGAAAGGCTGGAGGCACGTCGGGACTGCAGGCATGCCACCAGGCGTAGAACGGATCGGCCGGCGATATCGGGTCGCGCAGCGCCTCGACGCCCGCGACCAGCGGATGATCCGGCGCGAAATCGGGCTTTAGCGTGCCGGCCAGCACCACCAGCCCGCCAATCAGCTCCCTGTGTCGCCCTGCCAATGCGATGGCCACCATGGCGCCCAGCGAATGGCCGACGACGAGCGGCCGGTCGAGCCGCAAGCGTAGGATCAGCCCGGCAATATCGTCGGCGAAATCGGCTATGCCGCAGCCTTTGCCGGCCTGCGAGGCGCCGTGGCCGCGCAGATCCGGCATGATCAGACGGCGGCCGGCCAGATAGGGCGCCAGAAGCGAAAAGCTGCGGCTGGTGTCGGTGAAGCCGTGCACCGACAGCAGTGCCGGCTCGGCGCCTGTTATCTCGACATAGGCGATGTCGAGATTGCCGACAGTGACGAACTGCTTGCGGCCGGCCCAGCCGTCCTGGTTCGCGCAGGCATTCAGCACCGCCGCCCTCACAGGCCGAGCTTTTCCTTGACCGCGGCAAGGCCGGGTTGGCCGTCGAAGGTGGTGACACCGGCGAGCCAGGCATCGAGACGGCTCTTGTTGGCCGTGATTGCCTTCAGCGCGCCGTCCTCCGGCTTCATGCCGTCATTGATCAGATAACCCATGCCGACATTCTCGAAATCGATGTCGAAGGCGAGGTTTTTCAAGAACTGTGCGACGTTCGGGCATTGCTGCAGATAGCCCTTGCGCACCTGCGTCGTCACCGTCGCGGCGCCGAAATTCGGGCCGAAGAACTTGTCGCCGCCGGTCAGATATTTGAAGTCGTACATCATGTTCATCGGGTGCGGCGCCCAGCCCTGGAAGACGATGAACTGCTTCTCCTTGATCTCGTAGCCGACCTCGGAAAGCATGCCGGCTTCGCTCGATTCGACCACCTGCCAGCCGTCCAGGCCAAAGGCGGGATCGGCGATAGCGTCCATCATCAACTGGTTTGAACCGGGCTCGATGCCGTACATTTTCTTGCCGAATTTGTCGGCGAATTTGTGCAGGTCGGAAATGTCCTTGACGCCGGCTTCCCAGACATAGGTCGGCACGGCGAATGTGTATTTGGCGCCTACGAGATTGACGCGCACATTCTCGACCGAGCCGTCCTTCTTGTAGGGCTCGTAATAGGTGACCATGGCCGGGTCCCAGTAGCCCAGGAACAGGTCGAGGTCCCTGTTTTTCATGCCCTCGTAGATGACGTTGATGCCGAGCACCTGGCTTTGCGGCTGATAGCCAAGCGCCTCCAACAGGACATTTGCGACTCCTGTGGTGAAGGCAAGGTCGTTCCAGCCGGGTTCGGCCATGCGGACCGTCTTGCACTCTTCGGCCTCGGCCGCCTGGGCCGCATGAGTGGCCAACATGAGGCCGGCAAGGCAGACGCCATTTGCAAGGATGCGCAACATTTCGGTTCTCCTCGTCCGTAAAATTGACCAATTGGTCTTTTTATTGTCCCATGGGTCAATTCTTGATCTGAACGGACGAAGATGTCAACGTGGATTCGAAATGCATGGACCGATCCCGTGAAACTCAAGCGTCTCAGTGAGATCCGCCGCAAGGAATTGCGGCAGGCGGCCTTCGCGGTGCTGGAGCGCGAGGGCATTGCCGGCGCGACACTGGAAAAGGTGGCGGCGCAGGCCGGTGCCTCCAAGGGCATCGTGCTGCACTATTTCCGCAACAAGCAGGAATTGTTCGAGCACGCGATGCGTGAGGCAAACGCCGTCCTGTGCCAGGCGGTGATCGCGCGGCTTCGCCGGGCGCAGACTCCGATGGAGCGCATGGATGCGGTGATCGAGGGCAATTTCGAGGAGCATCGGTTCCAGCCGCCTCTCTGCCATGCCTGGCTGTCGCTCTGCGCCGAGGTGCCGCGCGACGAGAAGATGGCTCGTATCCAGAGGGTGATCCATGCGCGCATGCGCTCGAACCTGTTGTCGGGCCTGCGCGGCCTCGCCTCGCCCGGAGATGCCGACGACATCGCGCTTGGCGTCACCGCGCTGATCGACGGGCTTTGGTTGCGGCTCGGCCTGCAGCCGGGCAGCGTGTCGCGCGAACAGGCTGTCCGCCAGGTCAAGAATTATGTCGCGGGACGGCTGGCTTTGGGGGAGCTTGCGACCGCCGGCGCTTAAACCAGCCTCGGCCGGCCTGCCGGGTGGCGGCGGTCGAAGTTCATACCGTGGGATTGGCTGACGGCTTGACCTTGGCCGCCACTATACGGTGCTCTCGACGACGCAGAAATCTCGGAGCATCCGATGAGACTTCACAAAAAGCGCGCGCTGGTTACCGGCGGGTCGGACGGTATCGGCCTGGCGATCGCCGAGGCCTTTTCGCGCGAGGGCGCCGACGTCCTGATCGTCGGCCGTGACACCAAAAAGCTCGACACTGCCGCCAAGCAGCTCGGCGGCACTATCGAGACGCTGTCGGCCGATCTTGCCACCTCGGCCGGCATCGCGGCCGTCGGCGAGCACGTCAAAGAATCCGGCAGGCCGCTCGACATTCTCGTCAACAATGCCGGGGTGGCTTTCCTGGTGCCGTTCGAGACCGTCAGCGAGGCGCAGTTCCAGCAATCCTTCGCGCTCAATGTGACGGCGGTGTTCTTCCTCACCCAGGGTCTGCTGCCGCATCTGGCGGCCGGCGCGTCGGTGATCAACGTCTCGTCCTATTTCGCCAACAAGATGATCCCGAAGCGGCCGTCGAGCCTCTATTCCCTGTCAAAGGGCGCGTTGAACTCGCTGACCAAATCGCTGGCCTTCGAACTCGGCCCGCGCGGCATCCGCGTCAACGCCATCGCGCCGGGCACTGTCGACACCGCCATGCGACGCAAGACCGT
This sequence comes from Mesorhizobium sp. M7A.F.Ca.CA.002.15.2.1, assembly GCF_003998715.1. NCBI lineage: Bacteria > Pseudomonadati > Pseudomonadota > Alphaproteobacteria > Hyphomicrobiales > Phyllobacteriaceae > Mesorhizobium > Mesorhizobium sp. M7A.F.Ca.CA.002.15.2.1. The sequence goes on along the minus strand of NZ_RZPI01000639.1, from coordinate 171 downwards.
CGACAATTTGCCGGCCGAGGCAAAGGCCGAGCTGAAAGCCTATGTCGAGCGCAGCTATCCGCTTGGCAGAATCGGCCGCCCCGACGATCTGGCGGGCATCGCAGTGTACCTCGCTAGCGACGAGGCGGCCTGGACCAGCGGCGGGGTCTTCTCCGTCGACGGTGGTTATAC
>NZ_RZPI01000638.1:0-3177 GCF_003998715.1 Mesorhizobium sp. M7A.F.Ca.CA.002.15.2.1 | reverse complement strand
GTCAGGCGGTCAGCGCCAGCGGGTTGCGATCGCCCGTGCCATCTTGCGCGACGCGCCGATCCTGTTGCTCGACGAGGCCACCTCGGCACTCGACGCCGAAAGCGAAACGCTGGTGCAGACGGCATTGGAACGGCTGATGCAGGGCCGCACCACGATCGTCATCGCCCACCGCCTGGCAACGGTGCTGAAGGCCGACAGGATCCTGGTCATGGATGGGGGCTCGATCGTCGAGGAAGGCACGCATCAAAGCCTTGTCGCCAAGGGCGGCATCTATGCACGGCTGGCCAAGCTGCAGTTCGAAACCGGCGCCAGTGCTTTCAGGGGCGCGGCGGAATAGGCAGATCTGGCGCTGTGGCGACAGCCGCTATGCGGCTCCATAGCGCTGTTTCAGATGGTTCACGAAATAGGTGGCGTTGAGCTTTTCGCCTGTGGCGCGTTCGAGCAGGTCCGGCGTCGACCAGCGTGACCCCTGTGACCAGATTTTTTGGCGGCGCCAGTCGTTGATCGCCTCGAAATTGCCTTTGGCGAGATCCTCGTCGGCGGCAGGATGCTCCCGCGTCAGCGCCGCCCATTGCTGTGCTGCCATCATCGCGCCCAGCGTGTAGGAGGGGAAGTAGCCGAAAGCTGCCCCGGGCCAATGCACGTCCTGCATTGGCCCGTCGGCTGGGTTGTCGATGGTGGAAAGGCCGAGGTAGTCGCGCATCTTGGCGTCCCAGGCTTCGGGCAGATCGGCCACCTCCAGCCGGCCCGAGACGAGTTCCTGTTCCAGTTCGTAGCGCAGGATGACATGCAGGGGATAGGTCACCTCGTCGGCATCGACCCGGATCAGGCCGCGTCCGACGCGATGCACGTGCGGCAGGATGTCGTCGAGCGACCAGGCTTCGCCGAGATGCTTTTCAACCACTGGCAGCGCCCAGCGCCAGAAGGCCGGGTTGCGGCCTAGCTGCTTCTCGACGAACAGGCTCTGGCTTTCATGCACGGCCATGCCGCGCGCTTTGCCGAGCGGCCAGTGCGACCATGCCTTGGGCAGGTTCTGTTCGTAGAGCGCATGGCCGGTCTCGTGCAGCACGCCCATCAGCGCCGACAGGAAGTCGGACGTCTTGTAGCGGGTGGTGATACGCACGTCGCTCGGCACGCCGCCGCAGAAAGGGTGGTGCGACACCGACAGCGACCCATGCGTCAGGTCGAAGCCGACTGCCGTCATCATGGCAAGGCCGAGCTCGCGCTGCCGATCGATCGCATAGGTGCCCGAAAGCGGCTTCAGCGGGCGCTTGCGCTGCCGTGCGTCCTGGATCGCCAGCGCCTCCGGCACGAAACTTTTCAGAAAAGCCTTCAGGTCGCTGAACACAGGCGTGATGTCGGCGGTGCGGTTGCCGGGGTCGTACTGCTCCATCAGCGCGTCATAGGGGGCCAGGCCGAGCACATCGGCACGCAGCGCCGCCTCCTCGCGCACCAGCGCCACGACGCCTTCCAGCGCCGGCTGGAAGCCTGCCCAGTCGTTCTTGGCGCGCAGGCCGCGCCACAGCTGCTCGCAACGCATGCGCGCGGTCGTCTGGCGTTCGACGAATTCGACCGGCAGGCAGGTCAGGTTGGTGTATTGCCGCCGCAGTTCCGAGACGGCGGCGCGCTGCTCCTCCCCCAGCGCTTCCTGTTCGGCCGCGGCGATCCAGTCTGCTATCTCGGGCGCCGTTGCCCTGGTGTGATACATGCCGGCCAGTGCCGACATCGCCTCGGCACGCTTCTCGCCGCCGCCGACGGCCATGTGCGTGGCCTCATCGGCACCGAGGATGGCCAGCGCATGCTCGAGCGCTTCGAGCTTGTGACCGAGGTCGTCGAGTTTCTGAAAGGACATGGCGACTTCCGTGATTGGGACGGCGCGAAAAGACACCAACGCAAAAGCGTTGGCAACCCTCGGATGCCGTCCGGCAAATGCACCTTGCGCAGGCGAGGCCGCGCATGAAATGCTGCCGGCAACACATCAAGGGGGAAAAAATGATCGGCAACATCCTGGTCGGGCTGGTGGCCTTGATCCATGCCTACATCGTCTATCTGGAGATGGTGCTGTGGGACACGCCGCGCGGGCACAAGGCTTTCAACCTGACCCCGGAATTCGCCAGTGCCTCGAAAGTGCTCGCGGCCAATCAGGGACTTTATAACGGGTTCCTCGCCGCCGGGTTGATCTGGGGGCTATACCTTGGTGCGGCCGGGTTCCAGGTCAAGGTCTTCTTTCTGGCTTGCGTGGCCATTGCCGGCCTCTATGGCGCGGCAACGGTCGGGCGCAAGATCCTGTTCATCCAGACCGTGCCGGCGGTGATCGCCCTGATCGCGGTATTGCTCGGCTGGTAAAAAGGACGCCCGCGGGATCGCTCTCGAAGGCGCCAGGCGGTTCCTTCCTCTTGGACCGTTTCGGGCGCTATGGCCTCAGCCGTTCGGGTAATTGCCGCCGTCGGCGCCGTCGCCGATCATGAAGCCGCTGCCGGTGTCGATCATCAGCCGCTGGTCGACATTGTCGAGACGGCGCAGCAGATCATGGTATTGCGCGGCCGGTATCCTGCCGTGATCGGAGGCGGCGACTTTCTCTGCCGCCTGACTGATGTGGGCCGTGCGCATTTCCAGGCGTTCCGCCACAGCCGGGGTGATGTTGTTGGCCTGTCTTGCGTCCACGATGCCCTGCCGGACGCCCTGCACCTGTTGGATAAGCGCCTCGACACGCGGGCCAGTCATATCGGTTGGATCGGTCGCGTCGAGAGCGCCCTTGTGATGGCCCGCGGCATAGGCGCCGGCAAGCGGAACGGCGATGAGGAGCGCCGTGAGTGTTGCAGTTCTAAGCGAGGTCTTGGGAGTGAAAGAGCGCATCACGCGTCTCCTCTTGTAGAGGGAGGCGGCGGTTGTCCGCCTGCCTTCCAGCCTTGGGCCGTCCGGTTCCGTCGCGTCGCGATGAGGGGGGATTCATCGCCGGCGGTTCTCGGCCCGGGCGGCAGGCTAGGACCGCCCTGCGACAATGTGTAATTAAAAAAAGATAATCTTTTCAGGCCTTGCCCGCCTCCATCTGCGCCCTAGGGTTGAACCGGCGAACAAGTTCGCGTGATTTTCGATCAACGTTCGGTGAGCTTCAGTTCAATACGGCGGTTCTTGTTGCGCGCCTCTTCGGTGTCGGCGGGATCGAGCGGCTGGAAC
>NZ_RZPI01000637.1:0-3188 GCF_003998715.1 Mesorhizobium sp. M7A.F.Ca.CA.002.15.2.1 | reverse complement strand
ATCCGGCAGCCAACAGGCGGACACTGGCGACGATGTCGATGCGGTGCTCCCGCCGGCGTCGACGCGGCGCTTCGTCGCCGCGCCGCCGCTGGTGCCCGAGCCGGAATTCTCCAGGCGCGAAGGCCTGTCCTTTCTGACATTCGTCGCCATCGTGGTGATGGCCGGGCTGGCGCACCTGACCGGGGCACCGATGTTCATCAGCGTTGCATTGCTCGCAACCGGCCTAGCCGGCCTTGCCATGCATCTGCGCGCCAGGCGGAGCGAACATCGCACCGCCGCCCTTCTTGACGAAACCACGGCCCGCAGCCGCGCCGAGATCGAGACGCTGGCCGACCGCATGTGGGAGATGCAGGAGAGCGATGAGCGCTTTCGTGGCCTGATCGACGCGCTTGGAGATCTCGTCATCCATCGCGACCGCGACGGCTACATCGTCTATGCCAACAAGGTCTTCGCCGATCTCGTCGAGATCGACCAGCGCGATCTTGCCGGCAAGACCCTGGCGGAACTCGGCATCGAGGTCGGCATGGTTCCCGATGCCGCCTTTTCCGACCATGAGTGCCTGAGTTCCACCGATGTCTCTATCAGCACGCCGAGCGGGCAGCGCTGGTTCTCCTGGATCGAACTGTCGGTGCGCGACAAGGACAGTGGCGCGGTTTCGCACCGCGCCATCGCCCGCGACATCACCGCCCGCAAACGCGCCGAGTCCTCGCTGATCACCGCACGCGAACGGGCCGAATATGCCAGCCAGGCCAAATCGCGTTTCCTCGCCACCGTCAGCCATGAAATCCGCACCCCGATGAACGGCATCATGGGCATGGCCAGGTTGCTCGCCGACACCAGCCTGTCGCCGGAGCAGCAGACCTATGTCGGCGCCGTCTCGACCTCAGCCAGCGCATTGCTTGCCCTGATCGAGGATCTTCTCGACTATTCCAAGATCGAAGCCGGGCGTTTCGACCCGGAGCCGCAGCCGATGTCGGTGCGCGAGATCGCCGACAACATCATCGAATTGCTGGCGGCGCGCGCCTTCGCCAAGGATATCGGGCTGGGTTGTCATGTCGAACCCGACGTGCCGCAATTGATCACCGCCGATCCAGGCAAGGTCAGGCAGGTGCTTCTCAACCTCATCGGCAACGCCATCAAGTTCACCGACAGCGGCGGCGTGCTGGTGAGCATTGCACGCGCACGCACCGAAACCAGCGACCGCATATGCTTTACCATCGCCGATACCGGTCCGGGCCTGCATGATGCCGACCTGGAGCGCATTTTCGAGGAGTTCGAGCAGGCCGACGGCACGTCGACACGCACACATGGCGGGGCCGGCCTCGGCCTTGCCATCTCCAGGCGCCTGGTGGCCGCCATGGGTGGCACGATCTCGGTATCCAGCCGGCTCGGCCAGGGATCCGAGTTCGTCTTCGAAGTCCCTGCGACAGCGGCCACCGAAGCGCCGCAGGGCCGCCAGAATGCTCTCTCGGGCAGACGCGTGGTGATCCTGTCGAAGAACGCCGTCGAGGCCGACGCCATCGCCCGCACCATCCGTGCCAACGGTGGCGCGGTCGACATCGCCACCACCGCCGCACAGGCCGCGCCTTTCGCCGCCGGCTGCGACGCGATCCTGGTCGATGCAGCGATGGAGGAAGGCGACGGAAGGCTGCTCAAGCGCCTGCGCCAGAGCGGTTTCTCCGACTGTGAGGCGATCACGCTGATCGCGCCGACAGATCGCGGCATGCTTGGCGAGTTCCGCGCCAGCGGCTACGCAACCTTCCTGGCCAGGCCGGTGCGCGGCGGAACACTTTTGCGTGTACTGTTGAGCAGCCATGCTCCGAGCCTCGGCCCGCCGCAGCCGGAAAAGCGCGGCGCGCCGACACTGCGCGCCGTCGGCAACCGCCAGCGCGGCCTGTCGGTGCTGATCGCCGAGGACAATGACATCAATGCCATGCTGGCCCGCGCCACGCTGCTGAAGGCCGGGCATCGCGTCAGGGTGGTCGGCAACGGCAAGGCGGCCGTCGAGGCTGTCACCGGCGCCGCGCACAAGGACCGCTTCGACGTGGTCTTGATGGATCTGCACATGCCGGTCATGGACGGGCTGGACGCGATTGCCGCCATCCGCCGCCATGAGGAAGAAAGTGCCGTGCGGCCGGTGCCGATCATGGTGCTGTCGGCCGACAGCCAGGAAAAGACCCGCCATGCGGTGTTGGCCCATGGCGCCAGCGGCTTTGTCACCAAGCCGCTCGACCCCGAGGCGCTGGTCAATGCCGTCGAGGGCCAGGTCGTCGCGGCCTGAGCTTTCCACCGCCCGTTCCGCACCGGGCGATCACTTAAACGTAGCCGGTTGATCGTATTCGCCAGCCGACGAAGTATTGCCCACGACGTCGTATCACGGTACTGTCACAATCCTGTTGCACCTACACCGTATCCCCGTGCCAAGAGGGATGGCTCGAAGGAGAATCACTCGTGCATACAGTTATGCCGGAATGTGACACTCGGCCGAACGCCAGCAGCGCCTTGCTTGCCGGACGTAACGTCGATTCCGTCATAAAGGGCGCGGCACTGGGCCGTATAGGCAATCTTGAAGTGCGGCTCGCTCGCAACGAGGCCGAGATCGCGGCCGCGCAGGAAGTGCGCTACCGGGTGTTCTACGACGAACTTGGCGCCAGGAAGGACCTGTTCCAGGCCCATGACCGCCGTGACGCCGACCGGTTCGATCCACTCTGCGACCATCTGCTGGTTTTGGACACCACGCTTTCCGGTCCCGAACATCGCCGTATCGTCGGTACATATAGGCTGCTGCGGCAAGAAATCGCGGCCACGGCCGGCGGTTTCTATTCCGAAGGTGAATTCGAGCTGACCAAGCTCATTGCCCGTCACCCCGGCCAGCGTTTCCTGGAACTCGGCCGCTCCTGCGTCTTGCCGGAATACCGCTCGAAACGCACCATCGAGGCGTTGTGGCAAGGCATCTGGGCCTACATCAACCATTACGAAATCGGTGTGATGACCGGTTGCGCTTCTTTTCACGGCACCGTGCCGGCGGCGCATGCCGAGGCGCTCACCTACCTCGCCCACCACTGCCGCACAAATTCGGCCTGGGACGTGCGCGCGGTCTCCGGGCGCTACTGCTCGATGGACCTGATGCCGATCGAGGCGGTCAATGCCAAGGCGGCGATCGCCGCGATGCCGCCTCTGGTCAAGGG
>NZ_RZPI01000636.1:0-3190 GCF_003998715.1 Mesorhizobium sp. M7A.F.Ca.CA.002.15.2.1 | reverse complement strand
CTCCAAGGACGCCATCATCGAGAGCGCCTTTGCCGGCCACAATTCGGTTGCCGGCATGGCCTTCGTGCTTTTGGTCATCGCCGCCTGCTTCACCTCCTTCTACTCCTGGCGGCTGATCTTCATGACCTTCCACGGCAAGCCGCGGGCGAGCCATGAGGTCATGCACCATGTCCATGAATCGCCGCCGGTGATGCTGGTGCCGCTGTTCATCCTGGCTGCGGGTGCGCTGTTTGCCGGCGTCATCTTCCACAACGCCTTCATCGGCGAGGGCTATGCCGAGTTCTGGAAGGCATCGCTGTTCACATTGCCTGACAATCACATCCTGCACGACATCCACGAATTGCCGCTGTGGGTCGAACTGTCGCCCTTCATCGCCATGCTGATCGGCTTCGCGCTGGCCTGGAAATTCTACATCCGCTCGCCGGAAATGCCGGTCAACCTGGCCGCGCAGCATCGCGGGCTCTACGCCTTCCTGCTCAACAAGTGGTATTTCGACGAGCTCTACGACTTCCTGTTCGTGCGGCCCGCCAAGCGCCTTGGCCATTTCCTGTGGAAGACCGGCGACGGCACCGTCATCGACGGCCTCGGCCCCGACGGTATCTCGGCGCGTGTCGTCGATGTCACCAACCGCGTCGTCAAGCTGCAGACCGGCTATCTCTACCACTACGCCTTCGCCATGCTGATCGGCGTTGCCGCACTCGTCACCTGGATGATGCTCTGATGACCGCCTGGCCAATCCTCTCGCTGGTCACCTTCCTGCCGCTGGTTGGTGTGCTGCTTATCCTGTTCATCAATGACGACAGCGAAAATGCACGCCGCAACATCCGCGCCATCGCGCTGTTGACGACGACTTTCACGTTCATCATCTCGCTGTTCATCTGGACCGGATTCGACAATTCGCAGTCCGGCTTCCAGTTCGTCGAGAAGGTCGCCTGGCTCGATTCCGGCATTTCCTACCATATGGGCGTCGACGGCATCTCGATGCTGTTCGTCATCCTGACGACCTTCCTGATGCCGCTCTGCATCCTGGCCTCGTGGGAATCGATCGAGAAGCGCGTCAAGGCCTACATGATTGCCTTCCTGCTGCTCGAAACGCTGATGATCGGCGTGTTCTGCGCGCTGGACATCGTGCTGTTCTACGTCTTCTTCGAAGCCGGCCTGATCCCGATGTTCATCATCATCGGCGTCTGGGGCGGCAAGCGGCGCGTCTACGCCTCGTTCAAGTTCTTCCTCTACACGCTCGCCGGTTCGGTGCTGATGCTGCTCGCCATCATGGCGATGTTCTTCCAGTCCGGAACAACCGACATCCCGACGCTGCTGACCCACAACTTCCCGGCCAACATGCAGACCTGGCTATGGCTTGCCTTCTTCGCCTCCTTCGCGGTGAAGATGCCGATGTGGCCGGTGCACACATGGCTGCCCGACGCGCACGTCGAGGCGCCGACGGCGGGCTCCGTCATCCTGGCCGGCATCCTGTTGAAAATGGGCGGGTACGGCTTCCTGCGCTTCTCCTTGCCGATGTTCCCGCTGGCGTCGGAAATGTTCGCGCCGCTGGTCTTCGCGCTGTCCGTCGTCGCCATCATCTACACCTCGCTGGTGGCGCTGATGCAGGAGGACATGAAGAAGCTGATCGCCTATTCGTCGGTTGCTCATATGGGCTTCGTCACCATGGGCATCTTCGCCATGAACCAGGAAGGCGTGCAGGGCGCGATCTTCCAGATGCTCAGCCACGGCCTCGTCTCCGGCGCGCTGTTCCTGTGCGTCGGCGTCATCTACGACCGCATGCACACACGTGAGATCGCGGCCTATGGCGGGCTGGTCAACAACATGCCGAAATACGCCACGGTGTTCCTGATCTTCACCATGGCCAATGTCGGCCTGCCCGGTACCAGCGGCTTCGTCGGCGAGTTCCTGACCATGCTCGGCGTGTTCCGGGTCAACACATGGGTGGCGTTCTTCGCCGCCACCGGCGTCATCCTGTCGGCCGCCTACGCGCTCTGGCTCTACCGCCGGGTGATCTTCGGCGCACTGACCAAGGAGAGCCTTAAGGGACTGCTCGACCTGTCGCCGCGCGAGAAGGTGATCATCTACCCGCTGGTCGTGCTGGTCATCTTCTTCGGCGTCTATCCCGCCCCGGTCTTCGACGCGACGGCCCAATCGGTCAAGTCGCTCGTCACCAATGTCACTGCATCCATCGGCACCGCGCAGACCGCGGCGGCGAACTGACCAGAGGTTTTGCGAACCATGACGCCGGACCTTCTCTCCAGCCTGTCGCTCTCGACGCCAGAGCTGATCCTTGCCGTCGGCGCGCTGGCGCTGCTGATGGTCGGAGCCTGTTCGCGCGCCAACACGGCCAACACGGTAACCGGCCTTGCGGTTGCCGTGCTGGCGATCGCGGGCGCCTGGCTGATCTTCCGAACCGGGCAGGGCAGCGCTTATGGCAATGCCTTCATCCAGGATTCCTTCGGCCGCTTCATGAAGGTGCTGGCACTGGTTGGCTCGGCGGTGACGCTGGTGATGTCGATGCGCTTCGCCAAGGCGGAGCGTTTCGACAAGTTCGAATATCCGGTGCTGATCCTGCTGTGCACGCTCGGCATGATGCTGATGATCTCGGCCAACAGCATGATCGGCCTCTATCTCGGCCTCGAGCTGCAGTCGCTGGCGATCTATGTGCTGTGCGCGATCAACCGCGACAATCTGCGCTCGACCGAAGCGGGCCTCAAATATTTCGTTCTCGGTGCGCTGTCGTCGGGCATGCTGCTCTATGGCATCAGCCTGGTCTACGGCTACACCGGCAACACCGGCTTCCAGGAAATCGCCACGGCACTCGGCAGCGGCGAGCGCCAGCTTGGCCTCGTTTTCGGCCTCGTCTTCGTGCTGGCCGGCCTTGCCTTCAAGATTTCCGCGGTGCCGTTCCACATGTGGACGCCTGACGTCTATGAGGGCGCGCCGACTCCGGTGACGGCCTTCCTGGCGGCGGCGCCGAAAATGGCGGCGATGGCACTGATCGTGCGCGTCACCATGGGCGCGTTCAAGCCAATCGCCGCCGACTGGCAGCAGATCATCGTCTTCATCTCGATCGCCTCGATGGCACTCGGCTCCTTCGCCGCAATCGGGCAGACCAACATCAAGCGCCTGATGGCCTATTCCTCGATTGGCCATATGGGTTACGCGCTGGTCGGCCTTGCCG
>NZ_RZPI01000635.1:0-3195 GCF_003998715.1 Mesorhizobium sp. M7A.F.Ca.CA.002.15.2.1 | reverse complement strand
GACAATACTTGTGCGGAAATCCGCACAAGTATTGTCCGCGCGACCTCTGACAAAGGCGGAAATCCGCGATTCCGGCCTTTCCCCGATCTGGCACGACGCTTGCAAAACTGTTTTCAGCGGCGTGCGACCGGAGCGCCGCGATGGGAGAAGTCACGCAGGCGATCCGTTTTCGCCCATCCGGCCAGGGAGAGTTCGATGCACATCGCAGACCAATCAGGCGCGCTTGCCGCGCAGCGCAAACCTTTCTATGCCCAACTCTACGTGCAGGTGCTCGTCGCGATCACCGTCGGCATCCTGCTCGGCCATTTCTATCCGTCGGTCGGCGAGAGCATGAAGCCGCTCGGCGACGCCTTCATCAAGCTGGTCAAGATGATCATCGCCCCGGTCATCTTCCTGACCGTGACAACGGGCATTGCCGGCATGAGCGACCTGCAGAAGGTCGGGCGTGTTGCCGGCAAGGCGATGCTCTATTTCCTCACCTTTTCGACGTTGGCGCTGATCATCGGCCTTGTCGTCGCCAATGTCGTGCAGCCGGGCGCCGGCTTCAACATCGACCCGGCGACGCTCGACGCCTCGACCGTCAACACCTACGCCGCCAAGGCGCACGATCAGTCGGTCACCGGGTTCCTGATGAACATCATCCCGTCGACCATCGTCGGCGCCTTCGCCGACGGCGACATCCTGCAGGTGCTGTTCTTCTCGGTGCTGTTCGGCATCGCGCTGGCGCTGGTCGGCGACAAGGGCATGCCCGTGCTCAACTTCCTGCAGGCACTGACGACGCCGATCTTCAAGCTGGTCAGCGTGCTGATGAAGGCCGCCCCCATCGGTGCCTTCGGCGCCATGGCCTTCACCATCGGCAAATACGGCATCGGCGCGGTCATCAATCTCGCCATGCTGGTCGGCACCTTTTACGTGACGTCGTTCCTGTTCGTGTTCATCGTGCTGGGTGCGGTCTGCCGCTACAACGGCTTCTCCATCCTGTCGCTGATCCGCTACATCAAGGAAGAGCTGCTTTTGGTGCTGGGCACCTCCTCGTCGGAGGCCGCCCTGCCCTCGCTGATGGAAAAGATGGAGAAGGCCGGCGCCAAGCGCTCGGTGGTCGGCCTGGTCATCCCGACCGGCTATTCCTTCAACCTCGACGGCACCAACATCTACATGACCTTGGCGGCGCTGTTCATCGCACAGGCGACCAACATCCACCTGTCGATGGGTGACCAGATCCTGCTGCTGCTGGTGGCCATGCTCTCGTCCAAGGGTGCCGCCGGCATCACCGGAGCGGGCTTCATCACCCTTGCCGCCACGCTGTCGGTGGTTCCGGCGGTGCCGGTCGCCGGTATGGCGCTGATCCTCGGCGTCGACCGCTTCATGTCGGAATGCCGGGCGCTGACCAACTTCGTTGGCAATGCCGTCGCCACGCTGGTGGTGGCGCGCTGGGAAGGCGAACTCGACGAGGCCAAGCTGGCGAGGGCGCTGGCGGGCACGGCTGATGACAGCCTGCCGGCGGATGTCGTCCCCGCCGAGTAACCACGTGTGGCTTATGCGTAAAAGGCCGGAGGCATGCTGCCTGCGGCCTTTGTCATGCAGTCGCACGTCAGACGGTGCCGATCTTGCTCAGTGGTGTGTCCGGATATGTGCTTGGGCCGACAGGCATGCGGGCTGCCAAAGTGCCCTCGTCGTCGAACAGCACAAGGCTGGCGGCGCCGACGAGCCCGGCATGGCGGCCGAGCTGTGCTGGAACGACCGGTACGTCGCGATAGGCGCGCATGGCCCGCTGCCTGATGGTTGCCTCGATGGTCGGCGCCATCAGGTCGAGCCCATTGGCGATGCCGCCGCCGACGACCAGCACATCGGGCGAATAGAGATGTAACAGGTTGGTGAAGCCGACGCCCAGCCAGCGGGCTTCCTCGTCCAGCAAGGCCGAGGCAAGATCGTCGCGCAGCCGTGCCGCCTCGACGACATGGCGGCCGGTCCCCTCCGCATCCGCTGACAGGCGCCGCAAGGCCGAGCCGTCGCCGGCGGCCGTGGCGGCGGTGGCGCGGCGGCCGAGCGCGGTTCCCGAAGCGATGGCCTCGAAGCAGCCGATAACGCCGCACACGCAACGCTCGCCCTCATTGGTGATGGTCATGTGACCGATCTCGGCGGCAAGGCCACGGCGGCCATGCAGGATGCGCCCATCGACGACGACACCGCCGCCGATGCCGGTCGACACCGTGACAAAGACCAGCGAGCGAGCGCCATGGCCGGCGCCGAAGCGCCATTCGCCGAGCGCCGCGGCATTGGCGTCGTTCTCCAGACGGACCGGCAGGCCGAGCCGCCGCTCGAGGATGTCGGCAAGCGGCACATCCAGCCAGCCGGTGAGTGTCGGCGGGCCGACGGCGATGCCGGCCAGCGGATCAAGCGGTCCCGGCGCACCGACACCGACGCCGACGACCGACAGTGCCGGGGCTTCGGCATGGACGGTCGCCGCCAGCGCCTCGATCTGGCCGATCACCACGTCTGGACCGGCCTGCGCCTGCGTCGGCACCGCTGCGAATGCCAGGATCTTGCCCTCACGGTCGACCAGGGCGGCGCGAAGCTCCGTCCCGCCAAGATCGATCGCAAGGGCGGCTTCCGTTGTCATGCCGCGACCTTCAAGCCGTGCAGCCAGCCGATGCGGCCGGCGAGGTCCTTGTCACCGAAGGCGAGCGAACCGAGAACCACGGTTTCGGCCCCGGCGGCACGCAGCAACGGCACGGTCTCGTGGCGGATGCCGCCGTCGGCCGCCAGAACCACTTGCGCCTCGCGGCCGGCCTTTCTCAGGATGGCGCGGGTAGCGCCCAGCCTGTCGCAGGCCTTGTCCGACAGGCTCTGTCCCTTGACGCCGATTGCGGTTCCAAGAAGCGTTACGAAGGCGACTTCCGGGACGAAGGCCGTCACCGCTTCCACAGGCGTCTCCAGCCTGAGCACGACGCCCGCCTCGGCGCCGAGCTCCCGCGCCAGCCGCACGGCGCGCAATCCCGCTTCGCCATTCTCGGCATGGACGCTGATCATGTCGGCGCCGGCTTCGATGAACTGGCGCGTCTGCGCCTCGACGATTGCTTCATCGACCATCAGGTGGACATGGATGGGCTTGGCCGTCAGCCCGGCGATGCGGGCAACGAGGTCGGGGAAGAACAGGAAGGACGGGGCGAAATGACCGTCCGCCACATCGATATC
>NZ_RZPI01000634.1:0-3205 GCF_003998715.1 Mesorhizobium sp. M7A.F.Ca.CA.002.15.2.1 | reverse complement strand
GGATCCGCGCCACCGCCGTCGACTGGCTGTCGCGCGTCGAGATCGACGAGGACCGCATCGACGACGAGCCCCGCGCCTTTTCCGGCGGCATGCGCCAGCGCCTGCAGATTGCCCGCAACCTCGTCACCGGGCCGCGCCTGGTGTTCATGGATGAGCCAACAGGCGGCCTCGATGTCTCGGTGCAAGCCCGCCTGCTCGACCTGCTGCGTGGTCTGGTCACCGATCTCGGTCTGGCGGCCATCGTCGTCACCCACGACCTTGCCGTGGCGCGGCTCTTGTCGCAGCGCATGATGGTGATGAAGGACGGCCGCGTCGTCGAAAGCGGCCTCACCGACCGCGTGCTCGACGACCCGCGCGCGCCTTACACGCAATTGCTTGTTTCCTCGATTTTGCAGGTTTGACGATGGCGCCAAGGCACCCCCCTCTGGCCTGCCGGCCATCTCCCCCTCAAGGGGGGAGATTGGCTATCGTCCTCGGTTTCGCCACTCTCCAACGTTGCAGAACAAGCGCAACGAGAAAGCTGCCGATCTCCCCCCTTGAGGGGGAGATGCCTGGCAAGGCAGAGGGAGGCGTTGGCCCGCAAACGAACGACAATTGGAGGCCCTTCTGATGGCAACCCCCCTCGTTGTCTCCGACGTCGCCAAGAGTTTCACCATGCACCTGCGCGACGGCATCAAACTGCCTGTTGTCGCCGGTGTCTCGTTCTCGATCAGGGCTGGCGAATGCACCGTGCTCGGCGGTCCTTCCGGTGCCGGCAAGAGCTCGATCCTGAAGATGCTCTACGGCAACTACGCCGTCGACGAAGGCCAGATCATCGTCACGCATGATGATGGGCTGATCGACCTCGCCACCGCCAGCCCGCGCACCGTGCTGGCCATACGCCGGCAAACGATCGGCTATGTCAGCCAGTTCCTGCGCACCGTGCCGCGCGTCTCGGCGCTCGACGTCGTCGCCGAACCGCTGGTCGAGCGCGGCGAGAATCGCGAAGCCGCAAGGGACAAGGCGCGCGCCTTGCTGGCGCAGCTCAACCTGCCGGAGAAACTCTGGGCTTTGCCGCCTGCGACCTTCTCCGGCGGCGAGCAGCAGCGCGTCAACATCGCGCGCGGCTTCATCACCGAGCATCCGATCCTGCTGCTCGACGAGCCGACAGCCTCGCTCGATGCCAGGAACCGCGATGTCGTGATCGAACTCATCGCCGCCAAGAAGGCTGCAGGTGTCGCCCTGCTCGGCATCTTCCATGACCACGATGTACGCGAGGCGGTTGCCGACCGCATCATCGACGTCACCGCTTTCGCGCCCGGAAAAATCGCCGCATGACCAGGAAATTGTCCGAGACGCCGCTGGTCCACCCGACGGCGGATGTACAGAATTCGACGCTCGGCCGCTGGACCGAGATCGCCGACCGTAGCCGGGTCTCGGAAAGCGAACTTGGCGACTATTCCTACATGATGCAGGACTGCTCGGTCTGGTGTGCGACGATCGGCAAGTTCGCCAACATCGCGGCCAGCGTGCGCATCAACGCCACCAACCACCCGACCTGGCGGCCGACGCTGCATCACTTCACCTATCGCGCCTCGGACTACTGGGACGATGCCGAGCACGAGAGCGAATTCTTCGCCCAACGCCGCGCCAAGCGGGTCACCATCGGCCACGACACCTGGCTTGGTCACGGCTCGACCATCCTGCCCGGTGTCACCATCGGCGATGGCGCCGCGGTCGGCGCCGGCGCTGTCGTCTCGAAAGATGTAGCGCCCTATACGATCGTCGCCGGCGTGCCGGCAAAGCCGATCCGCGAGCGCTTCGATCGCCGCACGGCCGAACGCTACCAGGCGCTGGCCTGGTGGGACTGGGACCATGCAAGGCTGCGGGCCGCGTTGGATGACTTCCGGGAGCTCGAGGCCGAGGCGTTCTTGGAGAAATATGGCGGATAGCGACGCCAGGAACGGGCTGTCACTGACGCTGGGCAGCGGGGGCAAACCGCCCCCGCCCCTGCTATCCGCATGACGTGCCTCTCGACACCGGCATCGACGCCATGACGGCCCTTGTCTGGAACGCCTGAAGGACGGCCTCGCCATCGCCGGCGCGCGACGGGCGAGTATATGCGCATCAAGTGGTGCCGTCTGGCCACCGGCGCCAGCTCGCCAGGCCTGCATTCCACATCACCTTCGACTGCTGATCCTGGGCCGGCCGCAGACTCCGGCCTGTGGAGCGTAACAAAACTGACATCATCGCGACACGGCAGGTTCATGTGGCTGCGTTAGGCGAGAGCCTGACGATCAATGGTCCCGGACTGGAACCTGCCCCCATGCCAGCAAATTCCGCCACGCTCGAAATCCGCGGTGTCACCCGACGATTTGGCAAGAACACTGCCGTCAGCGACATCAACATCGCGATCCCGCAGGGTCAGATGGTTGGCATTATCGGCCGTTCGGGCGCCGGCAAATCAACCCTCCTTCGCATGATCAACCGTCTCATCGATCCCAGCCAGGGGTCGATTTTTTTTGACGGCGCCGAGGTCTCGAAGCTGAGCGGTTCGCCGCTGCGGCGCTGGCAGCGTGACTGCGCCATGATCTTCCAGCAGTTCAACCTGGTGCCGCGCCTCGACGTGCTGACCAATGTGCTGCTCGGCAAGCTGAACCACCGCTCGACCATCACCAACCTGTTCGGCATGTTCTCCCGCGCCGAATGCGCCGAGGCGGTCGCGGCACTCGAGCGGCTCGACATCGTCCGCACCGCGCTGCAGCCCGCCGGCACCTTGTCGGGCGGCCAGCAGCAGCGCGTCGCCATCGCTCGTGCCATGATGCAGCAGCCCAGAGTGATCCTCGCCGACGAGCCGATCGCCTCGCTCGACCCGCTCAACGCCAAGGTGGTGATGGATTCGCTGCAGGACATCAATTTGCGCGAAGGCATCACCGTCGTCACCAATCTGCACACGCTGGACACCGCCCGCACCTACTGCAACCGCATCATCGGCATGGCTGCCGGCAAGGTCGTCTTCGACGGCCCGCCGGAAGAGCTCAACCGCGAGGCGGTGCGCCTCGTCTACGGCGCCGACAGCAATGGCCAGGAAATCTCCGAGGCCATCACCTCGACCAGCGTTGCCTTCAGCCGAAAGATCGCCGCATCCGCCGGACCGCTCGAGCCCGCATTCCCGGGATATTGAGAGCGGTTGGGATCGCCAGCCCACGTCAAGGGCACCTGTCAA
>NZ_RZPI01000633.1:0-3205 GCF_003998715.1 Mesorhizobium sp. M7A.F.Ca.CA.002.15.2.1 | reverse complement strand
ATGGCCTCATTTGGTTGCTCAGCAACATCGACCACGAGAATGCCGTGCACCGCGTGGACTATGCGGCGCAACTCGAGCGACTGCGGGCCGGCGGCAGCCAATCGGCCTTGAAGCCAGGGCCGGAAGTGGTTCATGCGGCGCTGCGCCATGCACTTCTGTCGCGGCGCCCACGCCCGCACTATGTGGTAACAGTGCCCGCCAGGATCGGCGCGGTGCTCAGACGCATCCTGCCGGCATCGATGCTTTACCGCCTGATGGCCAAACGCGCCTGAACGCCAACCAACTGGAACGAAGCAATGGCAACCGTCTTCAACATTCTCGCCATTCTGGTCATGGTCGCCGTTGCGGTCGTGCTTGTTCGCGGCCTCATCAACATGATGCGCGGCGGCTCCGGCGTCACCTCGAACAAGCTGATGCAGGCGCGAGTCATGCTGCAGGCCGTGGCGCTGGTGCTGATCCTGCTGGCGGTGTATTTCACCCGCAAGTGAGGATGCCGGCGGCCGGGGAGGCGAAATGGTCAAGCTCAACAAGATCTACACCCGCACCGGCGATGATGGCACCACGGGTCTCGGCACCGGCGAGAGGCGGCTGAAATCCGATCTGCGGGTAGAGGCCTACGGCACGGTCGACGAGGCCAATGCCTGCATCGGCATCGCCAGGGTCCACACGGCCGCGGCCCATCCCGCGATCGACGCCATGCTTTCCCGCATCCAGAACGATCTGTTCGATCTCGGCGCCGATCTCGCCGTACCCGACGACGGCAAGCCGCTCGGCTATGAGCCGCTTCGCATCGTCGCCGTGCAGACCGACCGGGTCGAAAAGGACATCGACCTTCTCAACAAGGAGCTTCAGCCGCTCAAATCCTTCGTGCTCAATGGCGGCACAGCGGCGGCGGCGGCACTTCACCTTGCCCGCACCGTGGCAAGGCGAGCCGAAAGGCTGATGGTCGCACTGGCCCAGGACCCGAACGAGCACGTCAACCGCGACGGTCTGAAATACATCAACCGCGTCTCGGATTTCCTGTTTGTCGCCGCCCGGGCGGTCAATGACAACGGAAACGCCGACGTGCTATGGGTTCCCGGCAAGAACCGCTGATTGTCGAAAGCGGAAGAGGGCCTGGGGCATGTTCATCCCGCTTTACGACACCAACAGGCTGCGCCACATCCGCCTGCAATATGTGACCATCGGGCTGATCGTGGCCAACGCCCTGGTCTACCTCGCCACCGCGCTCGGCGGCGAGAGTTTCTCCAATGCCGCCGTGCTTGGTCTCGGCTTCATCCCGTCGGTCGTCCATGACACCGCCGAGCTCGATCCCCGTTTTATCGTCATCCCCGAAAGCCTGAGCTACCTCACCTATTCCTTCCTGCATGCCGACATCTTCCACCTCGGCGGCAACATGCTGTTCCTGTGGGTGTTCGGCGACAATGTCGAGGACGCGCTCGGTCACATCCGCTACCTCATCTTCTACCTGTTGTGCGCGATCGCCGGCGCCGCCTTCCAGGGCCTCGTCGCCTGGGACTCGCAGGTGCCGCTGATCGGTGCCTCGGGCGCCATCGCCGGCGTGGTCGTCGCCTATCTGATCCTTTATCCCAGGGTGAAGGTCTGGGTGTTGGCCTTCGCCCGCATCCCGCTGCGCATTCCGGCCTTCATCCCGCTCATCCTGTGGGTCCTCTTCCAGGTGGTGATGTTTGCCGCCGGCGGCGAGGATCAGATCTCCTGGGCCTGCCATATCGGCGGCATCATCGCCGGCGCCGTTCTGGTGCTTGTCTTGCGTAGCCGCGGCGTGCCGCTGTTTGCCGGCGCCGACGAAGACGTCGCGCCCGCCGCGCCCGACCAGCCGCCGGTTGCCACGGAACCGCTGATCCCCGATCAACCCGCCGCGACACCGCGCTGGGGACGCGGAAACGCTTCCAGTTCGGACTGAACCGATTTGAGCCACTTGCAGCGTATTGACGTGCAGGGTTGCCGCAACTACGGAAACGTCTCCGCCGCAACCTAAGGCGGGCAAAGACCAGAATTTCCATCCGGCCAGAATTTCCACCTGGAATGTCGGCTTTCGACAACTCAGAACGGGTGCAGGCTGTTATAGCGCGCCCAATTAGCGTGAAGAGGTGACAGGCAAATGAAGATCCTTGTGCCCGTGAAGCGGGTTGTGGATGCGAACGTCAAGGTTCGCGTGAAGGCTGATGGTTCGGCGGTGGAGCTCGCCAACGTCAAGATGGCGATGAACCCGTTCGACGAGATCGCGGTTGAAGAAGCGATCCGGCTGAAGGAAGCTGGCAAGGCGGAAGAAATCATCGTCGTCTCGATCGGCCCGCAGCAGGCGCAGGAAACCCTGCGCACGGCGCTCGCCATGGGCGCCGACCGCGCCATCCTGGTCAAGACCGACGAACAGACCGAGCCGCTCGGCGTCGCCAAGGTGCTGAAGGGCGTCGTCGACGCCGAGCAGCCCGGCCTCGTCATCCTCGGCAAGCAGGCGATCGACGACGATTCCAACCAGACCGGCCAGATGCTGGCGGCACTGTTGGGCTGGGCGCAGGGCACCTTCGCCTCCAAGATCGTGCTCGACGGCGACAAGGCCAAGGTGACGCGGGAAGTCGATGGCGGCCTGCAGACGGTGGAACTGAAGATGCCGGTGATCGTCACCGCCGACCTTCGCCTCAACCAGCCGCGCTATGCCTCGCTGCCCAACATCATGAAGGCCAAGAAGAAACAGCTCGACGAGAAGAGCCCGGCCGACTACGGCGCCGACGTCAAGCCGCGGCTGAAGGTCATCAAGACCGAAGAGCCGAGCGGCCGCAAGGCAGGCGTCAAGGTCAAGAGCGTCGCTGAGCTGGTCGACAAGCTGAAGAACGAAGCCGGCGTGCTGTAAGGAAATCCGATGAGGCCGGCCTGCAAACGGCTGGCTTCTCCGCTTCCGGTGCTCACGTACAGAAGTACGCTCCGCTCCGGTTCTCGAAACCAACCGTTTTCGACTCGGCCTGACCGGATTTCAGGGAGCCGCGAAGACGAAAGTCAGGAATATCATCAATGGCTATTCTTCTGATTGCAGAACACGACAACGCAACCCTTTCCGACCAGACCGCCAAGGCGCTGTCGGCCGCGCTGCAGATCGGCTCGGACGTGCATGTGCTGGTTGCCGGCAAGGGCGCCAAGCCGGCAGCCGACGCTGCCGCCAAGCTGAAGGGCGTGAGCAAGGTGCTGT
>NZ_RZPI01000632.1:0-3206 GCF_003998715.1 Mesorhizobium sp. M7A.F.Ca.CA.002.15.2.1 | reverse complement strand
GAGCCGCATCTGCCCTATGAGCGCCCGCCTCTGTCCAAGGAGGCGATGGCCAGCGATGCGCCCGGGATCAAGGCGATCGCCAGCGACGCAATTCTGGCCGAGAAGTCGATCCGGCATATCCATTCCGTCCAGGCCGTCGCGATCGACCGCGCGGCGCATACTGTGCGCCTGTCGGACGGATCGGTCCTGCCTTACGACAAGCTCCTGCTGGCAACCGGTTCGACGCCGCGCAAGCTGCCGATGCCGGGCCTGGGTCCGCGCTGCGTCTATCTCAGAACCTTCGCTGATGCGCTCGCCATTCGCGCGCATCTCACCCTCGGCAACCGTATCGCCATCATCGGCGGCGGCTTTATCGGCCTCGAACTCGCCGCCGCGGCCCGCAAGCTCGGTGCCGCGGTCACCGTCATCGAGGCGCAGCCTCGCATCCTGATTCGCGGCGTGCCGGCGGAGATCGCGGAAATCATCCATGAGGCGCATGTCGCCGAGGGCGTCGACATCCTGTGCGGCGACGGCATCGCGTCCATCGCCGACGATGGCAACGAGGTGCGCACCACACTTGCCGGCGGCCGGGAAATCGTCGCCGACCTCGCGATCATCGGCATCGGCGCCGTGCCGGTGGCCGGGCTTGCGGCCGAAGCGGGGCTGACGATCGACAATGGAATTGCAGTCGATGCCGAGCTGCGCAGCTGCGATCCCGACATCTTTGCCGCCGGCGATTGCTGCTCGTTTCCGCTCGCCGTCTATGGCGGCCGCCGGGTGCGGCTGGAAGCCTGGCGCAACGCCCAGGAACAGGGCGCGCTGGCGGCCAGGAACATGCTCGGCGCCGGCGAGGCGCATGCGGCGGTGCCGTGGTTCTGGTCGGATCAATATGGTCTGTCGCTGCAGATCGCCGGGCTCTCCGACGAGGGCAAAAACACCGTGCGCCGCGATCTCGGCGACGGCGCCTTCATCCTCTTCCATCTGGCTGAAGACGGCAGGCTGGTCGCGGCCAGCGGCATCGGCCCCGGCAACGCGGTCGCCCGCGACATCAGGCTGGCCGAAATGCTGATCGCCAAGCGGGCCAAGCCGGCGCCGGAAGCGCTGGGATCACCGGATGTGAAGCTGAAGTCGTTGTTGGCCGCCTGAGCCTACGCTCCCCCTTTTTGGGGGCCGCTGCGCAGCTGCGGGATGGGAGTGCGGCACCGCCCCTGACCTTCGGTCCGACCTGCCCTACAAGGGGCAGGTAAAGGCTCTGAACCCCAGCCCTAAAACAGCGCCTTCAGCTCCGGCAGTTTGTCGTTCACCAGCCAACCATAATAATTCTCTTCCGGCAGCTTTTCGGGCTCACCGGCGGCGCGGCGCCTGTCGTTCTCCGCCTTCAACGCATAAGCGCGCTGCTCCGGATTGCCGACATTGTAGAGCGTGGCGGTCAGCCCGGGATTGCCCGAAATGTCGAAGCCGGCAATGCTTTTATAGGCATCGATCGATTTCCTGATCGTCGCGGCGACGTAGGGCAGCGTCAGGTCGGGATCCATGATGGTCTTGTAGACCGAATTGGGATCGCCGACGTCGAGCTTGGGCAGGCCCGAAACCTTGTGCACCAGATCGCTCATCTGCAGGGCGGTCAGCGGATTGAGCTGGCCGAGGCCGAAGGTCTGGCCGGCATAATAAGGCTGGAAGAAGGTGGCGCCGAAGCGGTCGTCGGGAAAGCTGGTCCCGCCGACCGACTTGCCGCGAAACGAACGGTTCCACACCTGTTCGCGGCATTCCCACAGATCGTAGCTGTCGGACATCCCCGCGCATTTCTTGAATTCCGGCCGCTGCACGAAGTCGGTGATGTCCTCGCCGTCATAGGCGAAGGACAGCTTGCTGGAGAGATAGGAGATCGCCTTGACATAGTAGGTCTGCAGCCGGTCATAAGCATCGACATTGTAGGTGTGCTCGCCGACGATGGCGCCGACAATGTGCAGGGGATCGATGCCGTAGGCGGCCGCCGCCTTCCTGATCTTGGCGCGCAGATCGGCGTCGTTCTGCAGCAGGGCATAGACCTTGCGGTACTTCGCCTGGAAGCTGGTGTTGGTCGCCTGCGTGCGCCGGCTGGAGGCGCCGGGAATGTCGGGCTGCACGGCATTGCGATTTCCCGGCGGCACCAATGTCGCTGCCTCGGCGGCGAACAGCGTCGCCGCCAGCGTCAAGCCGAGAATGACCAGGATCAGTTTTTTCATGCACCCGCCGCCCAAGCAATTCCAGGAAAAGTGTGAAACGGTTTTCCGGAATTGCGTCAACCTAGAGATCGAGAATTGCCGCGCAAACTAGGTAAAGCTCTTGGTCGAGTCGAGAGCGCCCCTTCACCCGGCAGGACGAAAGGTGGCCAGATGGTACCATCTGGCCACACATGATTTTGCTTGCCGGAAAATGTTGCCTGGACCGGCGCCGGAACGTTTCGGCGCCGTCGTTTAAAGGATGAACCGCGACAGGTCGGTATTCCTGGACAGATCGCCGACATGCTTTTCGACATAGGCGGCGTCGATAGTGACGCTCGTTCCGTTGCGGTCGGGCGCATCGTAGGAGATTTCGTCCAGCACCCGCTCCATCACCGTCTGCAGGCGCCTGGCGCCTATGTTCTCGACGCTGGCGTTGAGATCGACGGCGATGCCGGCGAGCGAATCGATGGCGTCGTCGGTGAAGGTCAACTCGACGCCCTCGGTCTTCATCAGCGCGATATACTGCTTGATCAGGCTGGCCTCGGTCTCGGTCAGGATGCGCACGAAATCGTCCTTCTCCAGCGCCCGCAGTTCGACGCGGATCGGCAGGCGGCCCTGCAATTCCGGCAACAGGTCGGACGGCTTCGAGACGTGGAAGGCGCCGGAGGCGATGAACAGGATGTGATCCGTCTTCAACGGTCCGTATTTGGTCGCCACCGTGGTGCCTTCGACCAGCGGCAGCAGGTCGCGCTGCACGCCTTCGCGCGAGGGCCCGCCGGAAATGTCCGATCTCGCCGCGATCTTGTCGATCTCGTCGAGGAAGACGATGCCGTCGTTTTCCGCGGCATCGAGCGCCCGGCGCACCACCTCGTCCTGATCGAGCAGCTTGTCGGACTCGTCATTGACCAGCAGGTCGTAGGACTCCTTCACCGTCGTCTTGCGCATCTTGGTTTTCTTGCCGCCCATCGCCTTCGACAGCATGTCGTTGATGTTCAGCACGCCGATATTGGCGCCCGGCATGCC
>NZ_RZPI01000631.1:0-3226 GCF_003998715.1 Mesorhizobium sp. M7A.F.Ca.CA.002.15.2.1 | reverse complement strand
CCCTTGGGCGCGCTGGTGGTGGTGAGGTCGGCGTTCTTGGCGATGGCGTCGAGGTCGTTCGGTTCGAGATTGCGGGCAACGTCGATGTCGCCAGCCTCGAGCGCCAGGCGCTGGCCCGAGCTTTCCTTCATGTTGCGATAAATGACGCGGGCAAGCTTGGCTTTTTCGCCGTAGTAATTGTCGTTGCGCTCGAGAACGACGGCTTCGTTGGCCCGCCATTCGCGCAGCTTGAAGACGCCGGAGCCGGCATAGCCGGTCTTCAGCCAGGCATTGCCGAAGTCATTGTCCCATTTGTAGTCGGCGCTCGGCGTGACCGAAGCGACATGCTCCTTGACCAGCTTGGCGTCGACCACCGAAGCCACCGTTGCCGACAGGCAGTTCAGCACGAAGCTCGGCGCATAGGCCTTGTCGACGGTGAACTGGAAGGTGCCGTCGTCGACAGCCTTGGCCTTTTCGGTGACGTTGTCACCGCTGATGCCAAACTGGCCGATGATGAAGGCCGGGCTCTTGTCGAGCTTGATGACGCGCTCGAACGACCAGGCGACATCGGACGCCGTGATCGGATTGCCGGAAGCGAATTTCAGGCCGGGCTTGAGCTTGAACGTGTAGGTCAGGCCGTCATCGGAGACGGTCCAGCTTTCGGCAAGGTCGCCCTTGACCTTGGAGGTGTCGCTGAGGTCGAGACGGACAAGCAGATCATAGGTGTTGCCGGTGACCTCGGCGGTCGACAGCTCGAACGCCTCGCCCGGATCCATGGAGATGATGTCGTCGATCGCGAAACCTTCGACCAGCGTGTCGGCGGGCGTGACCGCACCGGCGGGCGCGCCGGCCAGAAGCAGCGCCGACATGGCGGCACCCGCGAGCAGGAAGCGAGAGCGTAGAGCAAACTTTTCCATCATCATTGTGATTGTTCCCTGTTTTGTTGTTTGTTGACCTGAGTTCCCGGCTCAGGGTTGCGGAATTTTTTCGGGGCCTGGAGACGGCCCCTCTGCCCACTTACCGTCGTGGTTTTTGTCCAGTTGGTCAACACCATACCCGGCGGCCCCGTGGCGGGCAACGAGCATTTATACGACGGCTCATTGGGCCAGAAAGGCCGGTGGGGTGTCGACGCATAGGCCAGCCAATCGAGGCTGCCGATCGAGAAAAATCTGCTAATTTCGGAGCTATTTCAGCACTGCGACCAGATCGGCGTCAGGAAAGCAGGTGGCGGCGCGGCCGTTCTTGGCTTGCCATATGCCGATCGAGCGGCGGGTCTTGAAGCCGGGCAGGCCATCGGCGCTGCCGACATCATAGCCCTTGGCCTCCAGCGCCCGCTGCAGGGCGGCGATGTCCGAACGGTGCAGCCCGCCGATCGCGCCCCAGCTGCCGGCGAAGTTCTGATCGCCATGGGCGATGCGATCGGCGCCATGGCCGATGAACAGCGCGTACAGGTCGCTGGTGTTGTATTGCTTCAGCACGTAGAAATTGGGCGTGGCGACAAAGGCCGGGCCGCTGCGCCCTGCCGGCATCAGCAGAAAGCCTTCGGCCTTCAGCTCACTCACTGGAAACGGTTTGCCGCCGACGCGCTTGATGCCCATATCAGCCCATTGCGAGATTTTCTTGCCCTGGTCCGGGCCTTCCAGCGAACAGGAAACGCTTTCCGGCACCGTCACCTCGAATCCCCAGCCACGACCCTTTACCCAGCCATAGTGGACGAGATAATTGGCGATCGAGGCCAACACGTCGGGCGTCGAGTTCCAGATGTCGACGCGGCCGTCGCCGTCGAAATCGACGGCATGTTTCAGGAACGAGGTCGGCATGAATTGCGGCTGGCCGAGCGCGCCGGCCCAGGACGATTTCATCGCGCCGACCGGAGCCAGCCCGCGCTCGACGATCTCGAGTGCGGCAAGCAGTTCGGTGCGGAAGAAGTCCTTCCTGGTCGACATGAATGCCTTGGTGCCCAGCACTTCGAAGGCGTCATAAGGCATCTTCGCCGCGCCGAATCCGGTCTCGCGGCCCCAGATCGCCAGCAGCACTTCGCCCGGCACGCCATAGCGCTTTTCGATGGCCGCAAGTGTCCTGGCATTGGCGGCTTCGCGCGCGCGCGCGCCCGCCGTCACCGCGCGAACCGTCTTCTCGGCGAAATAGGCGCCGGGTGAGCCGAATTCGGCCTGGTGCTGCTTCTGGGGCGTGGCCGCCTTCTCGCCCGGCTTGACCAGGTCCGGCAGCTTCAGATTGGGCTTGATGCCGTCGAAGGCGGCATCAAAGGTGGTTTTGGAAATGCCTTTCGCCTTGGCCTGCGGCCAGAGGTCGTTCTGCAGCCAGGCGCGGAACTGGTCGTCGATCTTTGCGGCGGAGGCGGGGGTGGAAAAGACCGAGAGAAGAACTGCAAAAAAGGAAAACAGAGCCAATCTGAGAGGTTTGCGTTCCTTCGCACCCCCCTCTGTCCTGCCGAGGGGGGTGCTTGGCACCAGCCTTGGTGGACACGCAAAAATCATGCTCCGCATCCTCTGCCGCAACTTTGTCAAAACGCCGTCCGCGAACGCAGCGCCGCGGCCAGCGTGCCCTCGTCGAGATAGTCGAGTTCGCCGCCGACCGGCACGCCATGCGCAAGGCGCGTCACCTTGATGTCGAAGCCGGACAACTGGTCGGTGAGGTAATGCGCGGTCGTCTGGCCCTCGACCGTCGCATTGACGGCGAGGATGATCTCCTTGACCTCGCCGCCGGCGACGCGATCAACCAGCGAGCGCATGTTGAGCTGCTCGGGGCCGATGCCGTCGAGCGGCGACAGCGTGCCGCCGAGCACGTGGTAGCGCACATTCATCGCCGCCGCGCGCTCCAGCGCCCACAGGTCGGAGACGTCCTCGACGACGATGATGGTGCCGGCATCACGGCGCGGATCGGTGCAGATCATGCAAGGGTCCGATGTATCGACATTGCCGCAGGTCGAGCAGATGCGCACCTTGTCGGCCGCCTCGGCCATGGCGGCGGCAAGGGGCGACAAAAGCTGCTCTTTCTTCTTGATCAGATGAAGGGCGGCACGCCTGGCCGAACGGGGTCCCAGCCCCGGCACCTTGGCCAGGAGCTGGATCAGACGTTCGATCTCGGGACCGGCGATTCGCTTCGACATCGCTCTGATCTAGAGCAATTCCAGGAAAAGTGCGAAGCGGTTTTCCGTCCGGAATTGCGTCAAAACGAAAAGCTGGAGCGGTTCACCGTTTCCGCGAAACGGTGAACCGCTCCAGGA
>NZ_RZPI01000630.1:0-3241 GCF_003998715.1 Mesorhizobium sp. M7A.F.Ca.CA.002.15.2.1 | reverse complement strand
AAAGTGATACCTGCATGAAGGAAAAGATCTCGCTCCCGATGGCCCGGCGCATCGCCCTTGCCGCCCAAGGGTTCCTCGATCCTCGCCCGACCGGCACGCCCGACCGCCGGCATTTTGCCCGCACGCTCTCCCGCACCGGCCTGTTGCAGATCGATTCCGTCAGCGCGGTGGTGCGCGCTCATTATATGCCGCTCTATTCGCGCCTTGGCCCCTACCCGTTCTCGCTGCTCGACAACGCGGCCGTGACGCGTAAGCGCACGGTTTTCGAATACTGGGCGCACGAGGCGTCCTTCCTGCCGGTCGAGACATACCCGCTGATGCGCTGGCGCATGCAGCGCGCCGAGCGGGGCGAGGAAATGTATCTGGGTCTCGCCAAATGGGGCCGCGAGCACGCCGCCTACATCGAAGAGATCTACCGCGAGGTCGCCGAGCGCGGCCCGATCGCCGCTTCCGCGCTGGAGGGCCAGAAAGGTTCGGGCGGCTGGTGGGGCTGGAGCGATGCCAAACACGCCTTCGAATGGCTGTTCTGGGCCGGCCGCATCACCACGGCGCACCGCCGCGGTTTCGAGCGCTTCTATGACCTGCCCGAGCGCGTGCTGCCGCAGGCGATCCTCGATCTGCCGGTGCCGACGCCTGAGGACGCGCACCGCGAATTGCTGCGCATTTCCGCCCGCGCCCACGGCGTGGCGACTTCAAGCGATTTGCGCGACTATTTCCGCCTGTCGCCGGCCGATATGAAAGGCCGGTTGGAGGAACTGGTTGAAACGGGCGAGTTGCTGCCGGTGCGTGTCGAAGGCTGGGACAAGCCGGCCTATCTTCACCGGGACGCCCGTCTGCCGCGCAAAGTCGAGGCCCGCGCCTTGCTGGCACCCTTCGATCCGGTCGTCTTCGAGCGCTCGCGCACCGAGCGGCTGTTCGATTTCCACTACCGCATCGAGATCTACACACCTGCCGACAAGCGGCAGTATGGCTATTATGTCCTGCCGTTCCTGCTCGGCGACAGGATCGTGGCACGCGTCGACCTCAAGGCCGATCGCCCGGCCAGCATACTGCGGGTCCATGCGGCCTATGCCGAGCCCGGTGCGCCGCCTGAAACCGCTGCGGAGCTGTTCGAGGAATTGAAGCAGATGCAAGGTTGGCTCGGGCTCGAACGCATCGAAGTGACGCCTGCCGGCGATTTGGGCGCGGCGCTGGCCGACATAGCCGTGTCGTAAGCTCGCGTTGACACCGCCGCCCGCAAAAGCCTAAATCCGGTTCCAGATGGTCCCTTGCCCGCAACGGCAAGGGCTAAGAGGGAATGCGGTGCGGGGCAAAATCCCAAATCCGCGGCTGTCCCCGCAACTGTAAGCGAAGAGCCAAGGCCGAAAACCACTGGGAATTCCCGGGAAGGCGGCTACCCAAGGCGATGACTCGCGAGCCAGGAGACCTGCCGTCTGCGACTGTAGAATCCGATCGCCCGGCGGGTTTCCGGGCAAGGAGCCCGATCTTTGGACCACGACAGCAGTTTTTCGGCTGGCACAGCGGATATTTCGTCCGGCCATGATGATGCCTTGGCCGGCGTCACCATCATCGTCTGCGGCTCCTGCCGCAATGAGACCGGCTCCGACGCTCATCCCCGCGCCGGCGAGTTGCTGACGGACGACACGCGCCGCGCCGCCGCTGGCGACGATATCCGCATCCGCAGCGTCGAATGCCTTGGCAATTGCAAGCGGCGCCTCAGCGCCGCGATCCTGCGCGACGGTTGCTGGAGCTATGTCTTCGGCGACCTGACCGCGACCAGCGGCGCCGACCTCGTGACAGGCGCAAAGCTCTTCGCCACCTCGAAAGATGGCCTGATCCCGTGGCGTGGCCGCCCCGATAGCCTCAAGCGCGGCCTCGTGGCCCGCATTCCACCCATCGACATGCTGAAGGATTGACCATGACCACTTCCGTATCCCGCGTTCCCTGCACCGTCGTCACTGGCTTCCTCGGCGCCGGCAAGACGACGCTGGTCCGCCATCTCCTGGAAAACGCCGGCGGCAAGCGCATCGCCATCATCGTCAACGAATTCGGCGACATCGGCATCGATGGCGAGATCCTCAAGGGATGCGGTATCGACACCTGCCCCGAGGAAAACATCGTCGAACTGGCCAATGGCTGTATCTGCTGCACTGTCGCCGACGACTTCGTCCCGGCGCTCGACCAAATCCTGTCGCTGACGCCGAGGGTCGACCATATCCTGATCGAAACCTCGGGCCTGGCACTGCCCAAGCCGCTGGTCCAGGCCTTTCAGTGGCCCAGCGTGAAAAGCCGGGTGACCGTCGATGGCGTCATCGCCGTGGTCGACGGACCGGCATTGGCCGAAGGCCGCGTCGCCAACGACATGGAGGCCCTCCAGGCGCAGCGCGCCGGGGACGAGACGCTCGACCACGACGATCCGGTGGAAGAAGTGTTCGAGGACCAGATCGCCTGCGCCGACCTGATCATCCTGTCGAAGAGCGACCTGATGGACGCCGCCGGCACCGCCCGCGCCAATGCCATCGTTGGCGAACACTCCGCCCGCGCAGTGAAGATCGTGCCGACCTCGCATGGCAAGGTCGATCCCTCCGTGCTGCTCGGGCTCGGTCTGGCCGTCGAGGACGACATCGAAAACCGCAAGTCCCATCATGACGGCGCATTCGACCACGAGCATGACGACTTCGACACGTTCATCGTCGACATTGCCTCGATCGCCAATCCGGACGAGCTGGCAAAGCGCGTCGCCACCGTCGCCGAAGAAGAGAACGTGCTGCGCGTAAAAGGCTTCGTCGAGGTCGGCGGCAAGCCGATGCGGCTCTTGCTGCAGGCCGTCGGGCCGCGCGTCAATCATTACTAGGACCGCGCCTGGACCGCTGAGGATGACCGCCGCTCGCGCCTCGTCGTCATCGGCCTGAAAGGGCTGAACCGCCCGGCGATCGAGCGTATACTCGCCGGCTGATTTCGGACACGGATTGCGATGCACATCCTAACCACGACATCCGCCTCGCTCGACGACCTCGCCGAGCCGGTCGATCTGCGGCAGACGCCGGCGGATATCGTGGCCCTGTCCTTCACCGACAGCGACCTCGCCGGACTGGCGGCGGCGTGGAGGACCGATGCCGACCGCCTGCCCTCGATGCGGCTGGCCGCACTGCGCGACTTGCGCCATCCCATGTCCGTCGACCTCTGGGTCGACAGCGTCGCCCGCCATGCCAAGATCATCCTCGTGCGCATCCTCGGCGGC
>NZ_RZPI01000062.1:0-14032 GCF_003998715.1 Mesorhizobium sp. M7A.F.Ca.CA.002.15.2.1 | reverse complement strand
GCCTTCACCGTGGTGATGAATGACGGCAAGGAACTCGACGCCAAGCTGATCGGCACCGACCCGCGCACCGATCTCGCCGTGCTCAAGGTCGATGGCGTCGGCAAGTTTACCTATGTCGACTTCGCCGATGACTCCAAGGTTCGCGTCGGCGACTGGGTGGTGGCCGTCGGCAATCCGTTCGGCCTTGGTGGCACCGTCACCGCCGGCATCGTCTCCGCCCGCGGCCGCGACATCGGCGCTGGCCCTTATGACGACTTCATCCAGATCGACGCATCGGTCAACCGCGGCAATTCTGGCGGCCCGACCTTCAACCTCAACGGCCAGGTCGTCGGCATCAACACCGCGATCTTCTCGCCGTCCGGCGGCAGCGTCGGCATCGCCTTCGACATTCCCGCTTCGACCGCCAAGCAGGTCGTTCAGGACCTGATGAAGAGCGGTTCCGTTCAGCGCGGCTGGCTCGGTGTCGAAATCCAGCCGGTCACCTCCGACATCGCTGAGTCGCTTGGTCTGAAGTCCAACAACGGCGCACTGGTTTCCAGTGCCCAGGACGATGGTCCCGGCAAGAAGGCGGGCATCACGGCCGGTGACGTGATCACCCAGGTCAACGGCAAGGACGTCGCTTCGCCGAAGGAACTGGCACGGCTGATCGGCGCCTACTCGCCTGGCAAATCGGTTGACGTCACCGTGTGGCGCGACGGCAAGAGCCAGACGGTCAAGGTCGATCTCGGCAAACTGCCCTCGAGCGACAAGCAGGCCTCTGTCGACCAGTCGCAGCCTGCCGCTCCGGCAAAGCCCGACACGCTGGCCGATCTCGGCCTGACCGTCACCAAGTCCGAAAACGGCAAGGGGCTGGTGGTGACCGACGTCGATCCCGACAGCGATGCTGCCGATCGCGGCATCCAGCCGGGCGACGTCATCACATCGGTCAATTCGACCGAAGTGAACGGCACCGACGACGTCACCAAGGCGATGACCGAAGCGGTCAAATCCGGCCGCAAGGCAGTGCTGATGCAGATCACCCGCGACGACACCAATCGTTTCGTCGCGCTGCCCGTCGCCAAGGGCTGAGGTCGGCTCCGGAGCGTTCTCTCGGCCTTCCGAGACGGGTGAGGGCGTTCCGGCGGCAAGTTGGACTTTTCCAGTGCGCCGGTTCAACACCCCCGAGCCGCCGTACGGGAAAGCATGGAGGAGCGCGCGTTAGTCAGTCATCGCGCCTTCCCCCGGCGGCAGCGGGCTTCCCATCGCCCGCTGCCGCACAATTTCAAAAGCGCTTCAACGATCCGATGCCAACGACATCGGCAGCGAGCAGCTTTATCGCGCACTGCTTCGAGCGATCTCGGTCGCGATGCGCTTTGGCAAAGGCCACAATGCAGATGTCTGCCACTCAACCTTCCGGCGAAATCGCGTATAACAGCCCTATGAAGATTCTCGTCATAGAAGACGATCGCGAGGCTGCGGATTACTTGCAGAAAGCCTTTGCCGAGGCCGGTCACACCGCGCATGTCGCCGGTGACGGCGAAACCGGCTTTGCGCTCGCCGACGCCGGCGACTACGACGTGATGGTGATCGACCGGATGATGCCGCGTCGCGACGGCCTGTCGGTCATTGCCGGTCTCAGGTCCAGGGGCAACACGACGCCGGTGCTGATCCTGTCGGCGCTCGGCGAGGTCGATGACCGGGTCACGGGTTTGCGCGCCGGCGGCGACGATTACCTGACAAAGCCCTATGCCTTCTCCGAGCTTCTCGCCCGCGTCGAGGTGCTGAACCGGCGCGCCAGTGCCAAGGAAGCGGAAACCGTCTACCGCGTCGGCGATCTCGAACTCGACAGGCTGTCGCATTCGGTCCGCCGTGCGTCACGCGAGATAACGCTGCAGCCGCGTGAGTTCCGCTTGCTCGAATATCTGATGCGGCATGCCGGCCAGGTGGTGACGCGCACCATGCTGCTGGAAAATGTCTGGGACTACCATTTCGATCCGCAGACCAATGTCATCGACGTCCATGTCTCCCGGCTGCGCGGCAAGATAGAGAAGGGCTTCGACAAGCCCATCCTGCATACGGTTCGCGGCGCCGGCTATATGCTGAAGAGTGGTTAGCTGCGGCATGGCTCTTTCCGTGCCCGCCATCATGAAGACGACGGCAGCGCGGCTTTCGGCGCTCTACTTCCTGCTCTTCGCGCTCTGCGCGGTGGCGCTCGTCTTCTACATGACCTCGCTGTCGGCGCGAATGCTGACCGCGCAGACGCAGGAGACCATCAATGACGAAGTGCTCGGCCTTGCCCGCGCCTATCAGCGCGGTGGCCTGCCGGTACTGGTCCGCGTGGTCGAAGCGCGCTCGCGCCAGCCCGGCGCAAACCTTTACCTGATCGCCGACGCCAACGGCCAGATCCTGACCGGCAACGTGCAGAGCCTCGAACCTGGCGTTCTCGAAACCGAAGGCTGGACCAGCAGTCCGTTCTCTTATCAGCGCTTTGGCGAGGGAGAGCTCGAGCGCCTGCGCAACCTTCCCGCCGAGCAGGGTACCACCACCCAATCCGAGCAGAACGATGCGCAGGCGCAGGGCGAAAAAGGCCACAACGCCATTGCGCTGGTGCTGCGGCTGCCGAACCAGATGATCATGCTGGTCGGCCGCGACCTTGGCGAGCCGGAACGGTTTCGTGCCGTCATCCGCCGTGCGCTGATGCTGGCGCTCGGCATGATGGGGCTGGGCGGATTGCTGATCTGGTTTTTTGTCGGCCGCGCTGCGCTGAAGCGCATCGACAGCGTGTCGGAAGCCAGCCGTCGCATCATGGGCGGCGATCTGTCGGGCAGGCTGCCGGTGACGGGGGTTGGCGACGAGTTCGACCGGCTCTCCGAAAATCTCAATGCCATGCTGGCCAGGATCGCCACGCTGAACGAAGGCTTGAAGCAGGTTTCCGACAACATCGCGCATGATCTGAAGACGCCGCTGACCCGGCTGCGCAACCGGGCCGAAGCGACGCTTTCGGGCAAGCAAAAGCCCACCGACTACCGGCAGGCGCTGGAAGGCACCATCGCCGAGTCGGACCAGTTGATAAAAACCTTCAACGCCATCCTGATGATCTCCCGGCTGGAGGCTGGCTACTCGTCTGAAAATACGAACCGCGTCGATCTTGCGGAAGCCGTACGCGATGTCGTCGAGCTCTATGAGCCGGTGGCGGAAGAGGCGGGCGTGTCGCTGGAAGCAGACGCGCACGAGGCGGTGTCCGTCAACGGCAACCGCGAACTGATCGGTCAGGCGCTGTCGAACATCGTCGACAACGCCATCAAATATTCCACCGGCGCCAATGCCCAGCCGGCGGTGCGCGTCACGCTCGAGCGAACCGGTGCGGACGTTCGCCTGTCGGTTGCCGACAATGGCCACGGCATTCCCGACGATGGCGACCGCGCGCGTGCCACGGAACGTTTCGTGCGGCTGGAGAAGAGCCGTTCGCAACCGGGTTCCGGTCTTGGCCTCAGCCTCGCCAAGGCGGTCATGACATTCCACAATGGCCGGCTTGAACTCTTGCCTGGCAATCCTGGACTATCCGTGGTCATGAGTTTCCCGGTTCGGGAGGATCACTGATGAGCACGACTGCGAGAGCGAAAGATTGGCTGCTGAAGCCGGCGGCCAGGCTTGTTCCGCTGGACGAGGACCGTGCGCGGCTGGAACTGGCCGAGATCGCGTCCGCCGCACGCGAAGAAGGGCTGACGCGGCTGGCCAAGTTTCTGGCCGGCAAAGGGGAGGGCCAGGATTTCCTCGCCGCCGTCTTCGATCTGTCGCCGTTCCTGCGCGATACGGCACGTCGCCGGCCGCAAATCCTGGACGGGCTGTTCGAGCAGACAATCGAGGCTCGGCTGAAAGCGATCGGCGCCGCCATAGACCTGGCGCATTTGGCGGAGACCCTTTCGGAATCCGGCCTGATGATGGAGCTGCGCCAGTGGAAGGCGGAGGCGCATTTCCTCATCGCGCTGGCCGATCTTGCCGGCGAGGCCGAAACGGCGCTGACGGTCCGGCGGTTGAGCGACCTCGCTGACGCCTGTACCCGTGCCGCCGTCGACTTCCTGCTGCGCGACGCGCACGGCCAGGGCAAACTCAAACTGCCGGATGTCGACAACCCGTCGAAACAGTCGGGTTGGATCCTGC
Source organism: Mesorhizobium sp. M7A.F.Ca.CA.002.15.2.1 (assembly GCF_003998715.1). NCBI lineage: Bacteria > Pseudomonadati > Pseudomonadota > Alphaproteobacteria > Hyphomicrobiales > Phyllobacteriaceae > Mesorhizobium > Mesorhizobium sp. M7A.F.Ca.CA.002.15.2.1. The sequence continues at coordinate 9,892 of NZ_RZPI01000062.1, read as the reverse complement.
TCGGCATGGGCAAGCTCGGGGCACATGAGCTGAATTTTTCCTCGGACATCGATCTGGTGGTTTTCTTCGATCCGGAAGCACCGGCGGTCGTCGACCCGCTCGACGCCACCGAATTGTTTTCGCGGCTGACGCGCCGCCTGGTTCGCATCCTGCAGGACCGCACCGAGCACGGATATGTCTTCCGCACCGATCTGAGGCTGCGCCCCGACCCCGGTTCGACACCGCTGGCGATCCCGGTTGAGGCGGCACTGCGCTACTATGAGGCGCGCGGCCAGAACTGGGAGCGCGCCGCCATGATCAAGGCACGTCCGGTGGCTGGCGATCTGGCCGCGGGCGCTACCTTCCTCAAGGAGCTTCAGCCCTATATCTGGCGCAAATACATGGATTACGCGGCGATTGCCGACGTCCATTCGATCAAGCGTCAGATCCACGCCCACAAGGGCCATGGTGAGATCGCGGTCAAGGGCCACAACGTCAAGCTCGGCCGCGGCGGCATTCGCGAGATCGAGTTCTTCGTCCAGACCCAGCAGCTTATCGCCGGCGGACGCTTCCCTGAACTGCGTGGCCGCGAGACCGTGCCGATGCTCGGCGAGCTTGCGACACGCGGCTGGATCACCACCGAGGCGCGCGATGCGCTCGCCCGCCAGTACTGGTTCCTGCGCCGCGTCGAACATGCCGTGCAGATGGTTGCCGACGAGCAGACCCACACGCTGCCGGAAGATGATGAAGGCTTGGAGCGCATCGCCCGCATGCTCGCCTTTGCCGATGCTTCTGCCTTTTCCCAGGCGTTTCGCGCCTCGTTGCAGCAGGTCGAACGCCACTACGCGGCACTGTTCGAAACAGCACCCGAACTGTCGACAGGCATCGGCAATCTCGTCTTCACCGGCGATGTCGACGATCCCGATACGCTGCAGACCTTGCACGGCCTCGGCTTCCAGCGGCCAAGCGACATCTGCCGCGTCATCCGAGGCTGGCATTTCGGTCGCTATCGCGTCACCCAGTCGGCGGAGGCGCGCGAGCGGCTGACGGAATTGACGCCGGCGCTGCTGCGCTCCTTCGGCCAGACGCGCCGGGCCGACGAAGCGCTGATGCGCTTCGACGAATTTCTCGCCGGCCTGCCGGCCGGCATCCAGCTGTTTTCCCTGCTGCAGTCCAATCCGGCCCTGCTCAAGCTCCTGGCAACGATCATGGGTGCGGCGCCCCGGCTGGCGGCGATCATCACCCGCCGGCCGCATGTCTTCGATGGTCTGCTCGACCCGGCCTTGCTGACGGAGCTACCGGACCGCGCCTATCTGTCGGCACGGCTTTCCGCCTTTGTCGAGGGCGACCGGCTTTATGAGGACGTGCTCGACCGGCTGCGCATTTTTGCTTCCGAGCAGAAATTCCTGATCGGCGTCCGGCTGCTCGCCGGCTCGATCGATCCGGCGCGCGCCGGCCGCGCCTTCTCCGATCTGGCGGATCTCACCATCGAGGCTGCGTTGCAGGCGGTGACGGCCGAATTCGCGGCGCGCCACGGCACCATTGCCGGCGGCGTGGTTGCGCTGCTCGGCATGGGCAAGCTCGGCAGCCGCGAGCTGACCGCCGGATCGGATGTCGACCTGATCCTGCTTTACGACCACGCGCCGGACGCCGAGGAGTCCGATGGCGACAAGCCGCTGGCGCCTTCGCATTACTACACCCGCATGACGCAGCGGCTGATCGCAGCTGTGTCGGCGCCGACGGCGGAGGGCGTGCTCTACGAACTCGACCTGCGCCTGCGGCCATCAGGCAACAAGGGTCCTGTGGCGACCCATATCGATGCCTTCAAGAAATACCAGCGCCAGGAAGCCTGGACCTGGGAGCACATGGCGTTGGCACGCGCGCGCGCCATAGCTGGCGACGCCAGCCTGTGCAGTGAGGTTGAAGCGGAAGTGGCGGCGGTGCTTGGTCAGCCGCGCGACGCCGCAAAGGTGATGGCCGAGGCCTCGGAGATGCGGGCTATGATCGAGAAGGAAAAGCCGCCGCGCGACCTGTGGGACATCAAGCTGATCCCCGGCGGCCTGATCGATCTCGAATTCATCGCCCAAGTCGCTGTCATCACCGGGCAGGTAGGCGCCGGGCCGCGCGTTACCGGTACCGCCGAAATCCTTTCGCGCCTGTCACCGGGCTTCGCCAATGCCGGGGCGAGGCAGGAGCTTTTCGACGCCTATGCGCTCTATCTGGCGCTGACCCAGATGACGCGGCTGTGCCTTACCGGAGCCTTCGAGCGCGACGACGTTCCGCCGGGGCTTTCGGATCTGCTTCTGGCGGTGACCGACCTGCCGGATTTCGGTGTGCTCGAAGCACACCTCAAGGAGACGTCGCAGAAGGTCAGGAAGGATTTCGACCTTTTGCTTCGTGCGGGATGACCGGGAAGCGATCGTCCCTTGGAATCGGGGACGTTTCGTGGTCCTCCAGTCTCATGCAGCTACTCTGTTCGCCGAATCTGCTGCAGCGCCCGGCTTGCGTGAGACTGCAAAATCCGGTCGCGCAGATAGGCATAGAAACGCGGCGGCAGCATGCCATAGTCGAATCGGGACGGTTTGCTCCCCGCGATAGGCCTGAGATCGGGACCCGGCCAGAGGAAATGATTGGTTTCGGTGACGACGATCCATGATGGCGTGTCATCGAGGCCGAGATAGGCTTTGAGGGGCGCAGGTATTTCTACTGCATCGGCAGGATCTGCTGGTGGCGAGTGTGTGACCGGAACGACCGTTATGACTTCACGGCCCTCCACGACCGCGCGGCGACAATGGCGCATGATCGGTTTTTGCGACCTTCTTCGGCACCCTTTTCGTGTTCTCTCACCCAGAGGTAAGAATAGGAAATCACCAGACCCGGGATAGGTTTGGGCAGGCTCACGGTGTCCAGTCTTTGAGCATTGCATCAAGCCCGGCATATTCGCTCGATACGGCGCTTTCGGCGATGGCGTTAAGCGTCTCGTCGTCCAGCTCTTCCACAGGACGGGCGACCCGTCCCTTGACCAAGACCTCGAACATCGCCGCCGACAGGAGTACCGTGTGGGTCCGGCCATTCTTTGTGATTGCGACCGGCGCACGCTGGGCAGCATCCTGAAAACGCCCGACATTCTGCTGGAATTCCGTTGAAGTCACTCGCATGACAAGGCCTTTCTTTTTTATCCAAAATAGATAAAATAGATAACTTTGTCAAAGCGTTTCACCTCGCGTCCACGAGGTGGATCAGGCCTGGGATGGTGATAAAAACTTCACGCTGCAACCTTGACGGCCAGCACGCTCTTCTTCACCGGAATGCGCACCGACACGATAGTGCCGACACCTTCGCTCGACCGGATCTTCAGCGCGCCGCCCTGAAGCTCGGCCAGCGAACGTGAGATGGCAAGGCCAAGGCCGGACCCGGCATGGCTCTTGGAGAACTGGTTCTGCACCTGTTCGAACGGCCGTCCGAGCTTTCCGAGCGCCTCCTTGGGGATGCCGCAGCCATTGTCCTCGATCGTCAGCACCAGCGCGCCGGATGTGTTGCGGGCCCTGACCGATATGTGGCCGCCGTGGCCGGTGAACTTCACCGCATTGGACAAAAGGTTGATGACGATCTGCTTGATCGCACGGCGATCGGCGACCAGCGTCAGCGCATCGGCAATGCGCGTTTCCACGGAGATGGCCTTTTGCGCCGCCTGCAGCGAAACGACGCGTACGGTTTCGCTGATCAGCGGGCCGAGGTCGATCTCTTCCCGGTCCAGAGAGAACTGGCCGGCCTCGATCTTGGACATGTCGAGAATATCGTTGATGACGCCCAGCAGGTACTTGCCGCTGCTGTTGATGTCGGTGGCATATTCCTCGTAGCGCTCCGATCCGAGCGGGCCGAACAGCCCTTGTTCCATCAGTTCGGAGAAGCCGATGATGGCGTTCAGCGGCGTGCGCAACTCATGCGACATGTTGGCCAGGAATTCGGATTTGGCCCGGTTCGCCGCTTCGGCCCGTTCGGTTTCCTTCATGTATTTGCGGTTGAGGTCGACCAGTTCGCGCGAACGCTCCTCTTCGGCCCGCCGCGCGAGGCTGAGATCATGGATCGTTGCCATCAGCCGTCGCTCACTGTCGACCAGCTTCTCCTGGTGCAGCTTGATCTGGGTGATGTCGGAACCGACCGAGACGATGCCGCCGTCCCGGGTCTTCAGTTCGTTGACCTGCAGCCAGCGGCCATCGGCCAACTGCCGCTCGAAAGTGGCGCCGCCCTGCAGGCCGCTGGTGTGGGCAAGCCGCCTTTCGGAAGCAAAGGCCAGCATGCGTTCTTCCAGAGCCGCGCGCGCGGTGCCCGGCATCACGTCGCGGTCCGAAAGCCCGTTGTCCTGCTGGTATTTGGAATTGCACATGATCAGGTGCTGCGTCGAATCCCACAGCACGAAGGATTCGTTGATGTTCTCGATCGCCGTTCTGAGGCGAAGGTCGGCAGCCTCGGAACGCAGCGCCAGATGACGCTGTTCGGTGACGTCGACGGCGATGCCGATCAGCTGGATCTCCGGCGCTTCCGGATCGATGACCTGTGCCCGCGCGCGCATCCAGACCCATTGGCCATCGGCATGGCGCATGCGGAACACCTGATCGATGTGATCGATCTCGCGAGCGACGATTCTGTTGGCGAGCTCGAACAGGTCGCCGTCCTCGGGATGGATGATCTGATCGACCTCGCCGAAGGACAGCATCGTTTCGCAAGGCTTGTAGCCGAGCATGTCGTACATCGAGCGCGACCAGTACATCTTGCCGCGCACCATGTCCCAGTCCCACAGGCCGCAGCGGCCGCGAACCAGCGCCATGTCGATGCGCTGATGCGCTTCGAGGTAGATGCGGTCGGCCGCCTGCGCACGTGCCGCCTGGCCGAAATAGGCATAGAGGATGACGATCAGCACACCGGCCGTCAGCACGAACAGGGTGACGTTCAGCGAAACGGTCTTGCGCCAGGCATCGAAAACCGCGTCCTGTGGCACCAGGGCCGCCGATGCACCCTTTCCGCCATTCGCCAGGCTGACCGCGGCGTACCAATCCCGTCCGTCGATGTTGACGTCCATGACGCCCGCACGATCGCCGAACATGAACAAGGGCTGGCCGCCCTCGACGAGGCCGTCCAGAGAATGGCCCTGCCATGGCATCGAGCGTGGCGTCACCGCGACGATCTTGAAAGCGCTGTCGGTGATGACAAGCACATGGCTGCGGCCCATCGCGCCCTGACGGCTGGTGGTCTCCAGCAGATCCTGTATGGCGCCGGGCACCGTTTCCGAGGTGGTGGCGAGCGAACTGGCCAGCTGGCCCGCCGCCAGCGTCAGGATCGCCTTGGCATTGCGCTCGACATCGTCGCGCTCGTTCATCAGCGACAGCACGCGCAGCGCCGCGATGACGATCAGGAAGGTGATGATGAGGACGGGTATTGATCGGCGCAGCAGCGGCTCGGCGGCCAGAAGCCGCCGGTAGGCCGGTTCGGCGATGAGTCGCGTATTCCCGGCAAGACCGTCGCCGCGCGTCTCACGATGCGCAAAAACCGTCCCTCCGGGCGCGCCCCACGCGTCCGCCTTCGCCATAAATGGCACTCCCCGAATTTGCCTATGCTGCTTGGTGATCCGGCAAACGCCGCACTTCCGAATCGTCAGTAAAGAATCAAAGGTGATTCGCCTTGTCCAGTGGTCCGGCGAAAAAAGATTAAAAATCGACTAAAATAATGGGCTTTCGCTGGCGCAGCGCCTAACGGAAGCCGCTGCTGGCAGGTCCTGGTTGAAATTCACCAGCTTGGCGGCGTGCACGGATCTCCCTTCTGCCACAAGGGGAGAAGGAAGAGAGCGGCTAAGCCAGCGTGCGCTCGACAATATCCCGCAGATCCGCCGACAGGTTTTCGGCGCCGGCGATCGAGAGCAGCGCTTCCCTGGCCTTCGCCTGCCGCAAGGGTTCGAGCGAACGCCAGGATCTGAGCGCCGTCGCCAGCCTTGCCGCCACTTGCGGGTTGCGCTTTTCAACCTCGAGGACGGTTTGAGCAAAGAACCAGTAGCCTTCGCCGTCGGCCCGGTGGAAGCCGGTCTGATTGGCGCTGGAGAAGGTGCCGATCAGCGAGCGCACCCGGTTCGGATTGCCCATCGAGAAGGCCGGGTGGTTGGTCAAGGCCTTCACGGTGTCGACGGTTTGCGGCCCCGGTACGCTGGCCTGGATCTGGAACCATTTGTCCATGATCAGCGGGTCGGACCCGTAGGTCGTCTCGAAAGCCGCCAGCGCCTCGACCGCCTCGGGCGAACCGTGGTGACGATGCGCGAGCACGGCAAGTGCTGCCGCGCGGTCGGTCATGTTGGTCGCGGACTGGAAATGCCCGGCAGCGAGTTCCGCTCCGCCCGGCTGCAGCGACAGATAATCCAGCAGGGTGTTGCGCAAGGCGCGTCGCCCGGCGCTTGCCGCGTCGGGGCTGAACGCTTCTCTGTCGGCAAGGCTGAGGTAGAGGCCCGAAAAAACGTCCCGGTTCGCAGTGCCGATCGCCAGCGCCAGTGCCTCGCGAGCCGCATAGATGGCATCGGGGTCGATGTTCCTGCCGATGTCGCGGGCAATGTCGGCTTCGCCGGGCAGGGCCAGCGCCAATGCCCGATAGGCCGGCTCCAGCGTCTCGTCGCCGGCAATGCTGCCGGCGAGTTCGATCAGCCGCGGCGCAAAGGCCGGCTGCTTGCCGCCGAGGATCTCGCGGAACGCTGATATCAGCGCATCGGTCAACAATGTGTTGAAAGCCTGCCAGCGCGAGAAGGCGTCGCCGTCGTGGCGGGCGAGGAAGAACTGGTCGTCGGCTTTCTGCTCGACGGACAATGTCACCGGCGCCGAAAAGCCGCGGTTGAGCGACACGGCCGGGCGCTCGGTGACGCCTGAAAACCGCACCATGTGGCGACGCTTGCGGATATGGATGACGCCGTCCTCGACGCTGGCGCCCTCGACGCTACTATACGGCACAGGCTTGCCGCCGGCGCCGATCAGCCCGAAAGCGAGCGGGATGTGCATCAGCCGCTTGCGGCTTTCGGAGGGTGTCGGCGGCACCGACTGCTCGATTTCGAGCGTGAACTCCTGCGCGGCCGGATTGTGCGTCGAACTGATCGTCAGGTTCGGCGTTCCCGCCTGATGATACCAGAGCGCGAACTGCGACAGGTCGCGGCCGGACGCATCCTCGAACACCTTGATGAAATCCTCGATCGTCGCCGCGTCACCGTCGTGCCGCTCGAAATAGAGGTCCATGCCGGCGCGAAACACGTCGGCACCGAGAATTGTGCGGATCATGCGCACCACTTCGGAGCCCTTCTCGTAGACCGTCGCGGTGTAGAAATTGTTGATCTCGCGGTAGCGGCGCGGCCGCACCGGATGCGCCAGTGGGCCCTGGTCCTCTGGAAACTGGTGGGCGCGCAAGGTCCGCACCTCGGCAATACGCTTGACCGCGCGCGAGCGCTGGTCGGCGGAGAATTCGTGGTCGCGGAAAACCGTCAGGCCTTCCTTCAGGCAGAGCTGGAACCAGTCGCGGCAAGTGATTCTGTTGCCTGTCCAATTGTGGAAATACTCATGCGCTATGATCGCCTCGATATTGGCGAAATCGGCGTCCGTCGCGGTCTCCCGGTCGGCCAGCACATATTTGTCGTTGAAGATGTTGAGGCCCTTGTTCTCCATCGCGCCCATGTTGAAGTCCGACACGGCGACGATGTTGAAGACGTCGAGATCGTATTCGCGGCCGAACGCCTCCTCGTCCCATTTCATCGACCGCTTCAGGGCGTCCATCGCATAGCCGGCCAGCGTCTCCTTGCCGGGCTCGACATAGATGCCGAGCTCGACCGTGCGGCCGGACAGGGTGACGAAACTGTCCGCGAGCCGGCCGAGATTGCCGGCCACCAATGCGAACAGATAGGACGGCTTGGGGAAAGGGTCGTGCCACACTGCATAATGCCAGCCGTCGCCGAGGTCGCCCTTTTCGAGCGGGTTGCCGTTGGACAGGAGCAGCGGCGCCTCGTCGCGCATTGCCTCCATGCGCACCGTGTAGACGGACAGGATATCGGGACGGTCGAGGAAATAGGTGATGCGGCGAAAGCCCTCGGCTTCGCATTGCGTGCAGTAGACGTGGCTCGAGCGGTAGAGGCCCATCAGGGCTTCGTTGCCCGCCGGCGCCACCTCGGTCTCGATGAGCAACTGGAAGCGCCGCGCCACCGGTGGCTTGAGGATGGTCAACTGGTCGGGCGTCGCCAGCAGATCCGCCGGTTTTACCTTCTTGCCGTCGATCTCGATGTGCTTGAGCGTAAGCCCGTCGCCGTCGAGCACCAACGGAGCCGATGCGGAGACGCCGTCACGGCGCTCTATCGTGAGCACGGCGGTGACACGCGTTGCGTCTGGCGAAAGGCGGAAGGTGAGGTCGGTTTGCGGAATGAGGTAGTCGTTGGGGCGATAGTCTTCGAGCTTGAAGACCTGGCCGGTGTCCGTGCGCATTCCGTGGGTTTTCCTGTCGATTGCGTTGGCGGCGGATTGTGTCCGCTGGTCCAAGAAATTTGAAGTCCGCGCTCTTTACACGAAACGGCCCCTCGACAAAACTGAGGCAATGCCTATTTCAGGCGTTCGTTCTCCTGTCATCATCACGAGGCATCCATGACCGTCGTCACACCGAAATTCGGCATGGGCGCATCCGTGCTGCGGCGCGAGGATGCCGCCTTCATCCAGGGCCAGGGCCGTTATACCGACGACATCCAGCCGGCTGGCGTCCTGCATGGCTATCTCCTGCGTTCGCCGGTCGCCAAGGCCAGCTTCACCATCGGTTCGACCGAGGCGGCGAAGGCCGCACCTGGCGTCCATCTGGTACTGACCGGCAAGGACCTTGCCCATCTCGGCGATCTGAAATCCGGCGTCATGCAGGAACAGCCGGACGGCACCAAGGCGCCGACGCGCGACATCCCGATCCTGTGCCGCGACCGCGTCAACTATGTCGGCGATGCCGTTGCCTTCGTCGTCGCCGACAGCCGTGCCTTGGCGCAGGATGCCGCTGAATTGATCGATGTCGACTATGACGGCGAAGACGCGGCTTCCGGGACCGCAAATGCACTTGCCGAAGGCACGCCGCTGGTCTGGCCGGAGCTCGGTTCCAACCGCGCCTTCAGCTACCACATGGGCGACAGGAAAAAGACCGAAGCGGCTTTCGCCAAGGCCGCACACGTCACCCGCATCGAGTTCGTCAACAACCGGCTGGTCTGCAACTACATGGAGCCGCGCTCCGCGATCGGCGAATGGAACGTCGAGGAGAAGCGCTTCGTGCTGACCACCGGGTCGCAAGGCGTGCACTCCATGCAGTACATCCTGGCCAGCGTGTTCAAGATCAAGAAGGGCCAGTTGCGCGTCATCACACCTGATGTCGGCGGTGGTTTCGGGCCCAAGAGCTTCGTCTACCGCGAATATCCGCTGGTGCTGGAAGCGGCGAAGCGGCTTGGCCGCCCGGTGAAGTGGGCCGGCGACCGCACGGAACACTTTCAGACCGACGCGCAAGGCCGCGACAATTTCGTCACGGCCGAGATGGCACTGGACAAGGACGGCCGCTTTCTCGGCATGAAGGTGGACCTGCTCGCCAACATCGGCGCCTATATCTCGCAATATGGTCCGTTCATCCCCTATATCGGCGTCACCATGTCGACCGGTGTCTACGATATCCAGGCGCTCGACGTCTCGGTGACCGGCCTCTACACCAACACCTGCCCGGTCGATGCCTATCGCGGTGCCGGCCGGCCGGAAGCAGCCTTCCTGCTGGAAAAACTGGTCGATGCCTGCGCCCACGATCTCGGCCTGCCCGTCGAGGAGATCCGCCGCCGCAATTTCATCCGGCCGGAGCAATTTCCCTACCGGACGCAAACCGGCCGCCTCTACGA
>NZ_RZPI01000629.1:0-3244 GCF_003998715.1 Mesorhizobium sp. M7A.F.Ca.CA.002.15.2.1 | reverse complement strand
CGGTCGACCGTCCCGGCGAAACCGGCGTCATGCACCGCGTCATCGGCGATGATCGGCATGAACTGGAAGCCGCCGCCAATGGTCTCCATGGCGGCCTTGACCGTGGAAATCCGTTGTGAATTCCACAGGTTCTCCTTGACGATGACCTGTTCGGCCATGCCGAGACCGCGAGCGACCGCAATCATGCCCGGGAGGGCGCCGACGTCGAGCTTGTTGTCGAGGTTGATGAGGATGCGGTTTCTGGTCGCCATCAGCATCTCGTGCAGCGTCGAGACTGTTTCACTTGTCGCCGCACCGGTGCCCTCGACCACCAGCCGGCATGTCTTCAGTTCGGCCAGCGTGTACATGACCACCTCGCCCTTGCAGGTCGTGGTGCGGTCGAGCCAGCTGTCATGCATGACGACGAACTCGCCGTCCTTCGAGCGCCTGATGTCGACCTCGACGATTTCGGCGCCCATGGCGATCGAGCCCTCCACGGCGGCAATCGAATTTTCCGCGTAGAGCGTCTTGCCGGCCTGCATGCTGCCGGCGCGATGCGCAGCCACCATGACGTGATCGCGCCATTGGTTGGCATGCTCGAAGCGGTCGAGGATCTGTCTGGCGCGGGTCTCGCCGGCCAAGGCCTGGCCAGAGGCGGCTGCCACGGCCGTGTAAAGCAGAAAACTCAGCCAGATGGTCCGCATCGAGAATCGCTCCTTGCCGGATCGACACCCGGATAGGCGACGCCCGTGACATCTGGGTGAACGAAGCCGGCTAGCGGAATACTCGCAGCAGGTGCGTCAGATGCGTTTCGAGAGCCTGCGGAACCACGCCATGGCCGGCATCTCGACAAAACGCCAGGTGATCCAGGAGGCGGCAATGGTAGCGGCGAGCATGACGACGATCGCCACCGCCCCCGTCCAGCCGGCACCGAAGCCGGTGGCAGGCTGGCCGCGCAGCATGAAGTCGCCGATCAGGCCAAGGCCGAGCTTGCGCTCGACGAGCCCCGCGACGTTGATCAGGCGCGCCTGGACGAAGATGTGGACCATGTAGATCGAATAGGACAGCGCGCCGAGCGTCAGCATGAACGGGGCTCTGAGCAAGGCGCTGATCCAGCCACCCTCATGGGCGAACAGAAACAGCGCCAGCGCGAACACCAGGGGTGCCGCGATGCCGAAGTCATTGTCGCCCGCCAGCGAAACGAAAAGCACGATGACGGCCACCATGACGATTTCGGCAAGGGTCCAGTCCATCCGCGGGCCGCCCCTGGCGAGAGCCTGTCGCGCCCCTGCAATGGAATCATGCTGAAACCAGGCCAGCAAGGCGCCGAGCGAGAAGCCGTACAGGCAACGGATGAAGCCGAAATCGAAGGACACATCCATATGATGGGTCGAGAAGCCGAGCAGGAACAGCGGCGCGGTGACGGCGGCCGCGACGAACCATATCCAGGCGCGCACGCCGGCGACGAAGACCACGCCGGCAAACAGGAGATAGGCGAAGAACTCGGCCGAAATGCTCCAGCTCGGCGCATTCCAGGTCAATTGATCCTCGAAGCCGACACCCTGCAGCAGAAGGAGATTGGCAAGCAGGCTGTTGAGGTCGAAGCCGCCGGTGAAGGGGGCAGCCCCCGTGCCGTGCAATTGCGGCAGCATCAGCCGCAGCAGCTCGAAACCGGCGAAGGCGGCAAGCATGAGCAGATGCAGCGGGTAGATGCGGCCGAAACGGACCAGGGCGAAACGCGCGACCTGTCCCGGTTGGTTGAGCCGATCGCCGTAGCTGCTGGCGATGACGAAGCCGGAAAGGACGAAGAAGAAATCGACGAACAGGTAGGACGAACCGATGAAGGCGCTTTGCGAAATCGTCGAACCGGTAGGAAAGTGAAACAGCGCCACCAGAAGCGCGCAGATGCCGCGCCACGAATCGAGGACCAGGAAGCGTTCGCCGGCGACCGTGCCGGTGTGGGTCGACGCCGCGGCACGGGTGGGGTTGAGAAACGCGGTCTGCGTCATGATGATACAATCCTGTCTTGCCGTGGCACTCGGGCAGCGCCATTCCGTCTCGCCAAGCTATGACTGGCATCTTCCGTGCCGGTTCTGTAGTTGTTGCAACCCGATGAAAAACGAGGATCCGTAATGGCGAACCACACCATCGACAACGCCTTCACCGCCCGTTCCAAAACGGGCGCCGCGTTCGAGCCGACCTATTCCGGCGCGCTGTCGTTCATGCGGCGCAAATACACCAAGGACGTGAAGGGCGCGGATGCGGTGGTGTGGGGTATTCCCTTCGATGCCGCCGTCACCAACCGGCCTGGCGCCCGCTTCGGGCCGCAGGCGATCCGCCGTGCCTCGGCGATCCTCGACAACGACCCGCAATATCCCTTTTCACGCGATCTGTTCGAGCATCTGGCGGTCGTCGACTATGGCGATTGCCTGCTCGATTCGGGCAACCATCAGAAGACGCCCGGCACGATCGAGCGCGAAGCGGCGAAGATCCTCAAATCAGGCGCCTTCCTGTTGACGCTCGGCGGCGATCATTTCGTCACCTGGCCACTGCTCAAGGCGCATGCCGCCATCCATGGTCCGCTCGCTTTGGTGCAGTTCGACGCCCACCAGGACACCTGGCCGGACGACGGCAAGCGCATCGACCACGGCTCCTTCGTCGGTCGCGCCGTCAAGGAAGGCATCATCGATCCCGACCGGTCGATCCAGATCGGCATCCGCACCCATGCGCCCGACACGTTCGGCATCAAGATCCTCCATGGCCATGAAATCGAGGAGATGCGGGCGTCCGACATTGCCTACGCCATTGTCGACCGCACCGGCGGCAAGAAGACCTATCTCACCTTCGACATCGACTGCCTCGATCCGGCCTATGCGCCCGGCACAGGCACGCCGGTTGCCGGCGGCCCGTCCTCGGCCAAGATCCTGTCGACTCTGCGCCAGCTCAACCAGATCGATATTGTCGGCGCCGATGTCGTAGAGGTTGCGCCGGCCTATGATCACGCCGATATAACGGCAATCGCCGGCTCGATGGTGGCCATGCAATATCTCGGTCTGCTTGCTGAACGGAAAGCCCGGCTTGAAGAGCTGAACAACGGCAATCACAATGGTGCCGCAGTGATTCAGGGTCAGGGCATATAGTCTTGAAAACTCAGGGAATTTGAACAACCCATGAAACCGAAAATCTTCATCGACGGCGAACACGGCACCACCGGCCTGCAGATCAGGGCGCTGCTTGCCGAGCGCGGTGATCTGGAGATCATTTC
>NZ_RZPI01000628.1:0-3266 GCF_003998715.1 Mesorhizobium sp. M7A.F.Ca.CA.002.15.2.1 | reverse complement strand
GTGCAGAACCGCCGCTATGTCGCCAATGTCAGGCGCATCCGGAGGTTCCTGGACTCCGGCGCCATCGGTGCGCCGACCAGCATCCACGCCGACTTCTTCGTCGCGCCGCATTTCGGCGGTTTTCGCGAGGAGATGGCCCATGTGCTGCTGCTCGACATGGCGATCCACACCTTCGACGCCGCTCGCTATATGGTGAATGGCGAGCCGGCCGGCGTCTATTGCCAGGAATGGGAGCCGGCCAGTTCCTGGTACAGGCAGGGATCTTCGGCCAGCGCCGTCTTCGATCTCGGCGACGGCAAGGTCTTCACCTACGCCGGCAGCTGGTGCGCGGCCGGCTTCCGCACCAGTTGGGAAAGTGCATGGCGCATCGTTGCCGAGCGCGGCAGCCTCATCTGGGACGGTCATGACGATTTGAGGGCAGAAGCAGTGATGCCGGGCCGCGAGGGAATGTTCGACAAAACCCAGCCGATCGAGGTGCCGCCGCTCGATGCGTCCGATCGCGTCGGCGGCCATCTCGGCATTCTCCAGGATTTCATGCACGCCATCGAGACCGGCACCGAGCCGGAAACGCGCGGCGGCGACAACATCAAGAGCCTGGCCATGGTTTTTGGCGCCATCGAAAGCGCCGAGACCGGCCGCCGCGTGACAATCGCAGAGGAAGCACAATGACGCCGAACCCGCTTCTCGACATCCGGATCGGCACCATGGTGCGGGCCAATCTCGACGACCCGGCGGCTTACATCAAGCAGATCCTGCCGCTCGGCTTCGAGAGCATCCAGCCCTTCTTCTGGCAGACGCTGGGCGGCAAGGATTTGCCGCGGCTGGCCGGCCAGATCCGCGAGGCGATCGGCGATGCCGACGTCACCGTGTCCTCGCTCGGCGTGTTCGGCAATCCGCTGGAAGACGGCGAGGTCGATCGCGGCGTGCTCAAGGCCTGGGAGACGGTCATCGACAATGCGCATCTGTTCGGCACCTCGATGGTCAGCGGCTTCACCGGCCGCCTGCGCGGCAAGAAGCTGACCGACAGCCTGCCGCGCTTCAAGGAGGTCTGGGGACCGCTGGCCAGGCGCGCCGCCGACAAGGGCGTGCGCATCGCCTTCGAGAACTGCGCGATGGACGGCAACTGGGCCGCCGGCGACTGGAACATCGCCCACAATCCGGACGCCTGGGAGCTGATGTTCAACGAAGTGCCGGACGACAATCTCGGACTGGAATGGGAGCCCTGCCACCAGCTCGTCTATCTGATCGATCCGATGCCGCAGATCCGCAAATGGGCGCCGCGCATCTTCCACGTCCACGGCAAGGACGCGACGGTGCGCTGGGATGTCATCCGCGAGCATGGCGTGTTCGGCCGGCTGCCCTTCGTGCAGATGCGAACGCCGGGCTTCGGCGACAGCGACTGGACGCGGGTGATCAGCGAATTGCGGCTGGCCGGATACAAGGGCGCCATCGACATCGAAGGCTGGCACGACCCTGTCTATCGAGGCGATCTCGAAATCACCGGGCAGGTGCGCGCGCTGGAATATCTCAAGCAATGCCGGGGAGGGGCCAGCTACCTGCCGAACCCGATGTGAGGATCGGCCGGCGGGAGGAGCCGGCCGGGATGTCTGCAACGCACATTGCCGAAGCGAATGTCGAAACCCCTCGCTTGCGAGGACAAAAAGGGAGGATAAGTGCATGAGCATGACGATGAGAAGGACAGTTCTGCGCTCGACCGTCGTGGCCGCCGCCACGGTGCTTGCCGCTGCGATCTCCACCTTGCCCGCGCAGGCGCTCGACGCCAAATGGTGCAAGGACGTCCACATCCGCTTCTTCGTCGGCGGCGCCGAGGGCGACGCTTTCGGCACCATCGTCTACAATGGCGCCAAGCAGGCAGAGGCCGATCTGGGGCCGAAGGTCGACTACATCTTCTCCCAGTGGGACATCGAAAAGATGGTGCAGCAACTGCGCGAGGCCGTCGCGGTCAAGCCCAACGGCATCGCCATGATGGGCCATCCGGGCGACGCATCAATCATGCCGCTCGCCGAACAGGCGCACAAGGACGGCATCAAGATGATGTACCAGAACGTGCCTGTGCCGAAGGTGGTGGAAGCGTTCGGCGGCGGCTATGTCGGCGCCCAGCAGGAACAGCAGGGCCGCGCGCTCGGCGCCGAGGCGTTCAAACTGGGCAAGCTGAAGGCCGGCGACAAGGCGATCATGATCGGTCCGTTCGAAAACGAAAGTCGCGGCGCGCGCGAACGCGGCACGGTGGCGGCGCTCAAGGAAGCCGGCGTCGAGGTCATCCAGTTGTCCTCACCGCCGAGCGGCGAATGGGCGTCCGATCCCAACCTGGCCATTCCGGTGATCACCGCGGCGCTGCTCAACAATCCCGACGTCAAGGCGGTCGGCTATCCCGGCGGGCAGATGCTCGGCAATGTCTCGACCTATATGCAGGCGGCCGGACGCAAGGCGGGCGAGATCTTCAATTTCGGCTTCGACACCAGCCCGCAGATCGTCGAGGGTTTCAAGGGTGGCTGGGTGCAATTGACCGCCGACCAGCAGCCGTTCCTGCAGGGCTATCTGCCGATCCTCAGCCTCTGCCAGCAGGTTGTGCTGGGGCTGGCGCCGATGAATGTCGACACCGGCGCCGGCTTCGTCACGCCCGAAAATTACGAGATCGTCGCCGAGCTCGCCAAGCAGGCGCTGCGCTGACCTCCCAAGCCGCCGGCCGGGATCTCAGGCCCCGGCCGGCGGGACCGCTGGCGACGACGCCGGCACGAGACAATGAAAGCGAGCATCCGATGGCCGAACGCCTCATCGAACTGCGCGACATCAGCAAGTCCTATGGCCAGGTCTATGCACTGGGCGGGGTCAATCTCAGCGTCGACCGCGGCGAGGTGGTCGGCCTGCTCGGCGACAATGGCGCCGGCAAGTCGACGCTGATCAAGATCCTCTCGGGCGTGGTCAAGCCGACCAGCGGCGAAATCCTCGTGCGTGGCAAGCCGGTGACCGGGTGGAGCGCGGCGCGTTCGCGCGAGGCCGGCATCGAGACGGTGTTCCAGGACCGGGCGCTGGCCGTGCAGCAGACCATCGTTCGCAACATCTTCATGGGCCGCGAGCTGACCGGCTTCATGGGCTTTCTCAGGGTCAACAAGGAGATCGAGGAGGCAAGCCGGCTGATGCGCGAGATCGGCTTCACCTCGAAAGTGTTCACGCCGCAGTCGATCGTCGGCCAGCTTTCGGGCGGCGAACGCCAGGGCGTGGCGATCGCCCGCGCCATCTACAAG
>NZ_RZPI01000627.1:0-3269 GCF_003998715.1 Mesorhizobium sp. M7A.F.Ca.CA.002.15.2.1 | reverse complement strand
CCACTGGCCGCAGCGGCATGCGGTCGGTGCCGGCATAGGTGATCTTGCCGGTGATGCCCTCGAAATCCTTGAGGCCGGCGATGGCGTCGCGGATCGCCTTCGGGTCGTCGGAGCCGGCCGTCTTGACCGCCTGGTCGAGGATCAGGCCGATCTCGTAGCCATTGACCTCATAGGTCGATTCCGGCGCATGGCCGGCATATTTGGTGAAGGCGGCGTTGAAGGCTTCGAGCTTGCTGCCCGGCTCGGCATAGCCGGCCGCGGTGTAGACGACGCCGTCGACCAATTTGCCGAGCGCCTTGATGGTCGGCGTACCGATGGCATCGGCTCCATAGACCGGGATGGTGACGCCGGCGCCGCGCAATTGCTGGATGAAGGCTGGGAAATCGGGCTCATAGGCCGCCGTCATGATCAGGTCGGGCTTATCGGCCAAGCCCTTGATGTTGGTGATCTCGGCGGAAAAGTCGGGCTGGCCCATGCTGAAAGTGCCGCGGCCGACAATGGTGCCGCCCTTCTTCTCGAACACCTTGCCGAAATATTCCGGCAGATTGGCGGTGTAGGTGGAGTCCGGCGAGGTCAGCAGGAACACCTTCTTCTTGCCTTCGGAGACGGCGAAGTCGGCAACCGCCGTCGCCTGTACATTGTCGGCGGGATAGGTGCCGAACATGACATCGCCGACCGCGCCGGTGAGCACCGGGGCGGAGCCGCACAGCGTCAGGGTCGGAATGCCGAGAGGCTGGGTCAGCTGGCCGGCGGAAATCGAGGGATCGGCATCGCACGGCGTGATCATGATCTTGGCGCCGGCATCGATCAGCTCCTGCGCGACCGTGGCGGTCTGCGCGGTGTCGGAGCGGGTGTCCTTGATCAGCAGCTTGACGGTGTATTTGCCGCCGAACCCGCCCTTGGCGTTGAGTTCGTCGAGCGACATGCGCAGGCCGGCAAGTGCCGGCTGGTCGTAAGGGGCAAGACCGCCTGTCTGCGCGGTCGCGGCACCGATGATGATCTCCTCGGCGCTGGCCGTCGAAATGGTGGCGATGCCGAACACGGCAGCGCAGAAGGCGGCGCGATGGAGGCGATAGAGGCTTGGCATGTCGGTTCTCCTTCTGGATTTTTGTCGTTGGTCGTTGCGGTCTATGCGGTCTGGTTTTCAGGCGTTGCGGTCTTGGCGAGCGCCGTGCGGCTGCCGAGATAGGCGGCGATCACGGCGGGGTTCTTCTGAACGTCGCCCGGCGTGCCGTCGGCGATGACGCGGCCATGATCGATGACGACAATGCGTTCGCACAGGTTCATCACCAGCCTCATGTCGTGCTCGATCAGGACGACGCCGATGCGGCGCTCGGTGCGGACTGTCGAGAGGATGGAAACCAGTTCGGCGGTCTCGACGGCGTTCATGCCGGCGGCCGGCTCGTCCAGCAGCAGGAAGCGCGGCTTCAACGCCAGCGCACGTGCCACTTCCAACCGGCGTCGCTGGCCATAGGCAAGCCTGGCGGCCGGCTGATCGGCAAATCTCTCCAGCCCCATGCGCGCAAGTTCACCCATTGCCGCCGCCTCGGCATGGACGAGATCAGGCTCTACCTGGCGTGCGGCGACGACGACGTTTTCCAGCACCGTCATGTGCGGGAAGACGCGGATGTTCTGGAAGGTGCGGGCAACGCCGGAGCGCGCGAAGCGGAAGGCAGAAGCCTGCCGCACCGCGCCACCCACCGACACGGTACCGGCACTTGGCTTGACATCACCGGCCAGCATGTTGAGCAGCGTCGTCTTGCCGGCGCCATTGGGGCCGATGATACCGGTGATGCTGTCCGTTTCGAAACTCAGGCTGACGTCGTCGACAGCAACGACGCCGGCATAACGGCGCGACAGACGCTCGGCGGAGAGCCGGTCACTCTCGACACGCTGCGGAGGTGCCGCCGAAGCCGTCACGGCCTGACGTCCGGGCCGGCGCAGCAGGTTCAGCTCACGCTCGCCGAACAGGCCGGTCGGGCGTCGCCAGATGACCAGGATCATGGCGATGGCAAGCACGCCCTGGGTCAAGCCGAACAGGACAGGCAGATGCAGGCTGAGCACTTCGCCGCCGCCTTCGAAGCGGCGTACCACTTCGACCAAAACGATGGTGACGATGACGCCGGCGAAAGCGCCGAGCGACGAGGTCATGCCGCCGACGATCAGCATGGCAAGCATGGTGAAGCCCAGGTCGAAATAGAAATCGCGCGGTGAAAACGCACCCAGAAACTGCGCCATCATGGCGCCGGCAGCCATGGCGGCGACGACACCCGCCACCCAGGCGGCCAGACGCGCCGTGCGTTGGTCGACGCCGACGGCGGCCGCACCACGCTCGTCATTGGCGGCGGCTCGGCTGGCAAGGCCGAAAGAGGTTTCGCGAAACAGCCTCGCCGCCACCAGCGCCACCGAAGCGACTGCGGCAGCGGTCCACAGCCCGACCTCACGCGGCACGCCGTAGAAAGGCTGGCTGCCGCGGGTGATCTCGCGCCCGGCGACCAGCAGCGTGTAGACGATGATCAGCATGGCCAGCGTGGCGATCGAGGCGCTCGATCCGGAAAGCCTTAGCAGCGGCGCACCGGTCAGCAGGCCGACGACGACCGCCAGAGCCAGGACGATGGCCAGCGCTGCGACGAAGGAGAGTTGATGGCCGGCGAGGAATTGCGGCAGGTCGCGCAGCGCCGTTCGCTGCAGTGCCGTCGGCATGGTGAGGATGCCTGTCGCATAGGCGCCGAGGCCGACAAAGGCCGCCTGGCCGAACGAGACGATGCCGCTGTTGCCGGAGAATATCTGCAGGCCGAGCACCGCCGTCAGCATGATCGCGGCATAGGTGACGACGCGTTGCATGGCGGCGCCGCCGAAGATGAAGGCGGCAAGCGCCACCAGCAACAGCACCGCGACCATGCACAGGGCATCGGCCGTGGCGTTGCGGAACGCGGCCGGCATGAAGCCGGAACTCTTGCTCTCGCTCGTCGTCACCGACGCCATCACGCGGCCCTGAAGCGATCGGGTGAAAACGGGGCCAGGATCGGTTGCGCGCCTTGGGTGACCAGCTTGGCCACCGCCTCGCCGACTGCCGGCCCGGTCTTGAAGCCGTGGCCGGAAGACCCCGCCGAAACGATCAGCCCTTCGACATCAGGCATGGCGCCGATGACCGGCAGATCGTCGGGGCTCATGTCGTAGAGACCGGCATAGCCCGGCCGGATGCCAAGCTCGGCCATGGCCGGCACGCGGCTGGCGAAGGTCTCCAGGATCTCGACCGATTCCTGCTC
>NZ_RZPI01000626.1:0-3284 GCF_003998715.1 Mesorhizobium sp. M7A.F.Ca.CA.002.15.2.1 | reverse complement strand
GGGATCCATCATCGAGGTGATGTCGCCCAGCTTGTCCTGGCTGATCGACATGTGCAGCGCGATGACGCCGGAGACAAAGGAGTCCGCGAACTGGCTGGCATAGGGCGAATAGAGGTAGCGCTCGACATACTGGGTGGAAGCAAGGGCGAAACGTGCCGCGTCGCCTTGCGCGACTGCAAGGCCGACCGAACGGCGAAGTGCCGCCTCCTCGACCAGCGTGCCGGGGCTGAGCAATCTTGCCTCGTCGAGCAGACCGAGTGCGGTCGCCGGTTGATCGCCGGCAAGCAGCGAGCCTTTGACCAAAGCGAGGAAGGCGCCGAGATCCGGAGGCAGCGCCATGGGATCGATCGGCCTCAAGGCTTCGATAGCCTTGCCGGGCCGGCCGTTGAGGTACTCAATCACGCCTTTGGCGATGGCAAGGCTTTGCGGGTCCGCCGTAGCGCGCGACGTGGCCGCTTCGACGGTCACCGGGTTGCCGCCGCTCATGCCGTAGACAAGCAGGGCCCGAAAATTCTTGGGATCCTTGTAGTCCTCGGCATTCGCCGCGCGCAGGCGCGTATCCGTCATCTCGAGCAGCTTGGCCTGCATCGGCAGGGCGGCATGATCCCCGGCGGCTATGCGGTCCTGGATGAGTTGCAGCGAGCGCACCAGCTGATACGGCTGCAGGGCCTCCTGGGCGAAACCAGTGGACGGGTGTCCGCCGGCCAGCAGCAACAGGCCAATCAACCGGCGGGTGACGGCCGCTCGCTTCATCCGCCGGTCGCCATCAGGATCTCGATGCGGCGGTTCGCGGCCGCCAATGGATCGGCTGCTATTTTCGGCTGGCGGTCCGCGAAACCGGCGACCTCGGTGATGCGGCGTTCGTCGACGCCGCCGCGCACGAGCATGTAGTACGCGGAATGCGCGCGCGCCGTCGACAGCCGCCAATTGTCGTAGCTGTCGCTGCGGAACGGCCGGGCATCGGTGTGGCCGTTGATGCTGATGGTGCCCTTCTGGCTGTTGACGATGCGGCCGATCTTCTCCATTGCCAGCACCAGTTCGCGTCTCGGCAACGCCGAGCCGACCTCGAACATGCCGAAGTCGAGCTGATCGGTGATCGAGATGACGACGCCCTTGTCGGTGGCTTCGACCGAGACGCCGTCGTGCAGCTTGTCGCCAGGCTTGAAAGCATCGGCCAACTGCCGCTTGACGTCGGCCGCTGCCTTCACGGCAGCAGCGGTTGGTGCCTTCTCCCCGATGTCGGGCTGGACGGCCTTTTGCGCCTCAGGCTCAGCCTTCGCTACCGCGGCCTTGGTGCCGTCCGATTTGGTCTCGCCGGCCAATGCCGTGGCAGGGTTCGCGGCCTGTTTACTGGTCGCGTCCTTTGCCAGTGGCTCGAGCGGTGCCGCGACAGGCGGCACGGCTTTGATTTTGAGCACCTGCGTTTCGGCGGTCTTGTCGCCGGGCTTGGCCGGATCGCCCTCGATCTTGGTGCGCTGGGCGCTGGCCTCGGCGCCGGGCGCCGCGACCTGCTGCGGCCAGAAATCCGGCTCGAAAGGATCGCGGTAGGAGGCGCCACCGGAGGCGCCGGTAGCCGGGCCGGCAGCCTGCACGCCGCCATCGCCTTTCTGGCTGACATTCTGCATGACGCCGGTATCTGTGGCGATTTCCGAAAGCACGGCGTAGGGGTCGGCGAAGAGATGGTCGTCGGAGTGTTCCGCCTGCTGTGGCTCCTGCTTGTCCTGCTTGCGCTCGGACGCGCCCGCGCCGGCATTGCCGTTCTGTCCGGCTTTGCTGGTCGCCTCTTGCGGATCGTCGGCCGTCAGTCCCATGGCGCGCGGGCCGTCGCCGAGATCCTCCAGGCCCTTGCGGCTCGAATTGCGGTCGACCAGCTTGACCGGGTTGAAGTAGCTGGCCACGGCTGCCTTGGTCTGCTCGTTGGCGGCGTTGATCAGCCACATGACCAGGAAGAAGCACATCATGGCCGTCATGAAGTCGGCGAAGGCGATCTTCCAGACGCCGCCATGGTGGGCCTCGTCATGGTCGTCATGACTGCGCCGCACGATGATGATCTCGTGGCGGCCCTGATCGGCGTTGGCGACGCTCATGCCAGGACCTCCGAGAGGGTCGTCGACCATTCGGCCATGCGCGTTTCGAACACCGCCTCGTCGATAGCCACGGTCAGGTCGAAGCCTGGCGCCTCGACAAAATCGAGATTGGCGGCGCGGGGTCCGAGCGATGCCTTCAGTGTTTCGAACATCGAGAGCGGGCCGCGCACGACGATGCGCACAGCCTCGGCGTCGCCAACCGCTTCGCGGACGGCGTCTGCCAACGCATCGATCGAACGTTTCTGCAGATCGTCGCTGACGATGCCGCCGATGATGCGGGCGACCGTGCCGGCGACAAGTCCGGTCACGCGCGCCTCCATCGCATCGATGTGCAACGAGACCGCCTTGCCGACATCGTCGCCAAGGCTTTCGAGAAATATCCTTGCTTCCTCAGCACTGGCCTGGCGTTCGGCTTCGAGCGCGGCGTCATGCGCAGCCGCCAGGCGGCCCTCCAGCGCTGCCTCCGCCTGGGCAACCGCCTCGGCGATCAGCGTGCCGATATCGGCTTGCGTCGCCGGCGTCTCGGGCTTGTGTTCGGGATCGACTGCTGCCCGGGGCTGGCCGGCACGCTGCGCGCGCGTGCCGAAATCAGGCAGAAGGTCGAAGAGGGCTACGGAAGGCATGGTTTACACCGCCACTTCCTGGGAAGCCCATTTGCGCAGGATCTGCGCGGTGCGCTCCTCGTTGAGGTCGACCATCCTGGCAAGCCGGTCCTGCGGCGCCGGCCGGATCTTCTGGCGAAGATCGTCGAGCGGAGTGGGGCCTGGGCGTGTGCCTGGCAAGGCGCCAACCGCGGCATTGTCGGTGGCCGCCATTGCCTCCGGCGTCGGCAGCGAGCGCTGGACGTCGTCGAAGCTGGGACCTGCCAGGGCTGGAGCAGCCTTTGCCGTCAGCGCCGCGGCCATCGGCCTCAGGCCGAAGAAGGCCACCAGGAACACCACGACGATGAAGGCACCTGCATTGATCATCGTGCCGGCATGCTGGCCGATCGAATCGAGCATTCCCGCCTGCGGGATCGCCTCGCCATCCAGGCCATCGATGAACTCGACCGCCGAGACGTCGATGATGTCGCCGCGCTTTTCATCCAGGCCGGTGGCGGATGTGACCATCTTCTGGATCTCGGCGACGCGCTTGGCGATCTGCTCCGGTGTGGCGTCCTTGCCGAGGATGGTCGTCAGACGCTGCTGGTTGACGACC
>NZ_RZPI01000625.1:0-3298 GCF_003998715.1 Mesorhizobium sp. M7A.F.Ca.CA.002.15.2.1 | reverse complement strand
GCTTGAGGCCGAGCGAGATGCGGCGCTTGGCCGGATCGACTTCGAGCACCACCACGTCGACTTCCTGGGTCGTCGACAGGATCTTGCCTGGATGCACGTTCTTCTTCGTCCACGACATTTCCGAAACGTGGATGAGACCCTCGATGCCCGGCTCCAGCTCGACGAACGCGCCGTAGTCGGTGATGTTGGTGACGGTGCCCTTGATCTTCTTGCCGATCGGGAACTTGGTGCCGATCTCGGACCACGGATCGCTCTCGAGCTGCTTCATGCCGAGCGAGATACGGTGGGTTTCCTGGTTGATGCGGATGATCTGCACCTTGACCGTCTGACCGATGTTGAGGATTTCGGTCGGATGGTTGACGCGGCGCCATGCCATGTCGGTGACATGCAGCAGGCCGTCGATGCCGCCGAGGTCGACGAACGCACCGTAATCGGTGATGTTCTTGACGACGCCTTCGACAACCTGGCCTTCTTCGAGGTTCTGCACGATTTCCGAACGCTGTTCGGCGCGGCTCTCTTCGAGCACGGTACGGCGAGACACCACGATGTTGCCGCGGCGGCGATCCATCTTGAGGATCTCGAAGGGCTGCGGGTTGTGCATCAGCGGGGAGACGTCGCGGATCGGGCGGATATCGACCTGGCTGCGCGGCAGGAAGGCCACGGCGCCGTCGAGGTCGACCGTGAAGCCGCCCTTGACCTGGTTGAAGATGACGCCTTCGACGCGCTCACCCTTGGTGAACTTCTCTTCGAGACGGACCCAGCTCTCTTCGCGACGGGCCTTCTCACGGGAAAGCATCGCTTCGCCAAGCGCGTTTTCAATGCGCTCGACATAGACTTCGACGGTGTCACCAACCTTGAGGGTAGTGTCCTTGCCCTTGACGCCAAATTCCTTCAGCGGCACGCGGCCTTCGACCTTGAGGCCGACGTCGATGATGGCCATGTCCTTTTCGATCGCGGTGATCGTGCCCTTGACGACCTGGCCTTCGCCGGAATGGCCTGTTGTAAATGATTCTTCGAGCAGGCTCGCGAAATCATCGCGAGTGGGATTTGCAGCTGACATTGTTTCTCCTGGAGTGCCCCGCATCTGGAAGCGGGACGGGCGCCGTGGGTTAGCGTTGCGTTGGCCTGCCGGCGTTCCGGGCTACAAAAGCCCTGGGCCGCTCTTTAAGCGGCAATTCCGGCGCATGAAGAATGCTGGCAGGCTGGTTCGTGCCCGATATGGGTATTTTCTTCGCCTCCGACAACGGAAAGACGAGGGAAAAACCCGGATCAGACCTAGTCTCTCTTGGCCAAGACGTCATCGATGATCGCCATGGCTGCAAGAAACGCGGCTTCTATAGCCATTTCGCTGGTATCAAGCAAGTGCGCGTCGGCGGCCGGCTTCAAAGGTGAGTCGGCACGGCCCATGTCGCGCTGGTCGCGGCGCATGATATCGGCGAGGATCTCGGTAAAATCAGCGGTCCCGCCGATGCTCTCGATCTCGGCCAGCCGGCGCTGTGCTCGCACCTCGGCGCTCGCCGTCACATAGAGTTTGATGTCGGCGTCGGGGCACACCACGGTGCCGATGTCGCGCCCGTCGAGCACCGCACCCGGCGGCGTCTTGGCGAAGTCGCGCTGCTTTTCGACGAGGATGCGCCGCACGGTCGGGTACACCGCGACCTTGGAGGCCGCCTCGCCGACCGCATGCGCCGACAAGACCGTCCGGTCGAGCTTTGCCAGATCGACCTGGCGGGCAGCGGTTTCAGCCGCCGAGACATTGTCGAGCGGCAGCGCGTGCTGGATGAGCGCATAGGCCACGGCACGGTAGGTGAGGCCGGTGTCGAGCAGGTTGAGGCGGTAGTGGTCGGCCAGCCGGCGGGCGAGGGTGCCCTTGCCGGCGCCGGCGGGGCCGTCGATGGCGATGGTGAAGACGTGTGTCATTGGCAGACCGCCGAAAGGGTTGGGCGCTGGCCTGCCAACGTACCAAGGCTATTGGTTGCCACGACCGTCACCCGATCTCCGCGCCCAGCGCCGTCATCAGCCCCATGAACTCCGGAAAGCTGGTCGCGATCATGGCGGCGTCGTCAATGGTCACCGGCTTTTCCGTCGCCAGCCCCATGACCAGAAAGCTCATGGCGATGCGGTGGTCGAGGTGGGTCTGCACGGTGGTGTCCTTGCCGTTGGGATGGCCGCCAAGGCCCTTGCCGCCCGGTTTGCCGCGCACGGCAAGCGAAGCTTCGCCCTCGGTGCAGTCGACGCCGTTGAGCGTCAGCCCGTTGGCGACGGCCGACAGCCGGTCGGATTCCTTCACCCGCAACTCCTCCAGCCCCTGCATCAGCGTTTCGCCCTCGGCGAAGCTCGCAGCGACCGCCAGCACCGGATACTCGTCGATCATCGACGGCGCCCGCTCGGGCGGCACGATGACGCCCTTGAGCTCGGAGTAACGTACCCGCAGGTCGGCGACATCCTCGCCGCCGGCATTGCGTGGGTTGAGGATGTCGATGTTGCCGCCCATCTCCTGCAGCGTCAAAAGCAGGCCGGTGCGGGTCGGGTTCATCAGTACGTTTTCGATCGTGATGTCCGAACCCGGCACGATCAGGGCGGCCACCAGCGGGAAGCCGGCCGAGGACGGGTCGCCCGGCACGGCGATGGTCTGGCCGGTCAGCTTGCCCTGGCCTTCGATGAAGATGTGGCGCACGCCACGCTCGTCGGTTTCGACCGACAGATTGGCGCCAAACCCCTTCAGCATCTTTTCGGTGTGGTCGCGTGTCATCACCGGCTCGATCACCGTGGTGATGCCGGGCGTGTTGAGGCCGGCGAGCAGCACTGCGGACTTCACCTGCGCCGAGGCCATCGGCACGCGATAGGTGATCGGTGCGGCATGCTTGGGTCCATGCAGTGTGATCGGCATGCGGTCGCCCGGCGTCGCCTTCAGCACCTGCACGCCCATCTGGCGCAAGGGTTCCAGCACACGGCCCATCGGCCGGCCCGACAGCGAGGCATCGCCGATGAAGGTCGTCTCCATGTCATAGGTGCCGACAAGGCCCATGGTCAGCCGCGAGCCGGTGCCGGCATTGCCGAAATCGAGCGGGCCTTCCGGCTGCAGCAGCGCGCCGTTGCCGGTGCCGCGGATCACCCACTCGTCGCCGTTCTTCTCGATATGCGCGCCCATTGCCTTCATGGCGGCACCCGTGCGCATCACGTCCTCGCCTTCGAGCAGGCCAGTGATGCGGGTCTCGCCGGAGGCGAGGCCGCCGAACATGAAGGAACGGTGCGAGATCGACTTGTCGCCCGGCACGCGCGCGATGCCGGAAAGGGC
>NZ_RZPI01000624.1:0-3306 GCF_003998715.1 Mesorhizobium sp. M7A.F.Ca.CA.002.15.2.1 | reverse complement strand
CGCGCCCGATGCTTGTTTCAGGGGGGGCGCGACCGCCAATGTCATTGGCTACAACCTCTATGCGCTGGGTGACCTCGACGGCGCACGCGCCGCCATCGATGCGGCACGCCGGGCGCATGAGCGAAGCGGCAGCCTGCTCGGCGTCACCATTGCCAATTGCTACATGGCCGTGATCGAGCGTTCGGCGGGCCGCTTGCCCGCCGCCGAGCGGCTGCTGCGCAACGCGATCATCGAGGCTCGGGCGCGGATCGGTGCAAACTCCTATGCCGAGGCCCTGGCCGGCACGCTGCTTGCGGAACTTGCCTATGAGACCAATGCGTCGGGCGAAGCGCTGACCCTGGTCGAGAATCTCGGACCGCAGATCGAGGGCGCGGCGGTCATCGTCTATCCCCTGGCCAGCGTGCCGACCTATGCCCGCGTGCTGCAGCTGACCGGTCGCACCGAAGCGGCACTGGATATGCTTGAGCGCGTCTATCAACGCGTACATGGCACGGTGTATCGCCGCCTGGCATCGATGATCGTGCATGACCGCATACGTGTGCTGCTCGACCAGAACCGTATTGCCGAGGCGCGTGCGCTGCTGGCCGAGCATCGGGGCGAAGGGACCGAGGCTTCGGTGGTCATCACTACCGCCAACGAGTTCGAGTTCTTTGCCGAGGGCCGCCTGCTGACGGCCGAGAAATCCTATGCCGCTGCCGCGGGGGTTTTCGACGCGCTGCTCGAGCGCACGAAAGACAGCGGGCGCATGCGCCGCCATATATTGGCGCTGATCCTGCGCGCCAAGGCGGCCAGCGCCTTCCACGACCAACGCGAGGCCGACCGCAATCTCCTCAATGCGTTGCGTCTCGCCCAACCCTCCGGCTTCATCCGCTCTTTCGTCGACGAGGGAAGGCCTGTTGTCGAAGGGTTGATGCGGCTGCGCGCGGCCCAGGCGAAGACCGATCCCGCACTGTCAGCCTATGCGTCGCGCATCATCGATGCCGCGCAGGCGATGCCTGTCGCGACGCGCAAGCTGGCCGCACCAGCCGCCGAGAAGGAACAGCTCACCCAGCGCGAGGCCGAACTGCTGCGCTATCTCACCGAGGGCATGTCCAACCGCGATATCGCCTTGGCGTTGTCGGTGAGCGAGACCACGGTGAAATGGCATCTGAAGAACATTTTCGGCAAGCTCGCGGTGACCAACCGGGTGCAGGCGGTGCGCGCCGCGCAAGGATCTGCAGGCGCCCATACCCCTCCGAAAGGAGGGGCATAGATAAGAGGCGCGACCCCACTTTCGGGTCGGGCCATCTGATCGTTAGCCTGCTAGCGTCACCTGGTTTTCAGAGGACGCTGCGCATGGCGACAGGCTACGTTTTTCACGAACAGCTGATGTGGCATGACACCGGCTCCAGCGCCGACATGATGCCGCCCGGCCGTTTCGTGGAACCCGGCCGGCATCTGGAATCCCCTGGCTCCAAGCGCCGGCTGAACAACCTCATCCAGGTCAGCGGCCTGTCGCGGCATCTGGTGCCGATCATCCCCGAGCCGGTCTCGGTCGACGACCTGTTGCGCGTGCACACGCAACGCCATGTCGACGATATTCGCATGCTCAGCGAACGCGGCTCCGGTTTCGCCGGGCCGCAGGCGCCGATCGGCCTCAACAGTTTTGACATCGCGCTGCTGTCGGCCGGGACCACCTATGCCGCGATGCGCGCCGTGCTGACCGGCCGCGTCGACAATGCCTATGCGCTGGCGCGGCCGCCGGGACACCATGCCGAGCCCGACCAGGCGATGGGCAACTGCCTGTTCTCCAACATTGGCGTCGCTGTCCGCCGGCTGCAGCATGAAGGCTTGCTCGGGCGCGCGGCGATAGTCGACTGGGATGTGCATCACGGCAACGGCACCGAGACGGTGTTCTATTCCGACCCGTCGGTTCTGACCATTTCCGTGCACCAGGACAATCTCTATCCGACCGGGCGCGGTGCGCTGGCCGACAACGGGAAAGATGCCGGCGAGGGCTTCAACATCAACATCCCGCTGCCGGCCGGCAGCGGCACCGGTGCTTATGAAGCGACTTTCGACCGCGTTGTCGCACCGGCACTGCGCGCCTACAGACCGGACCTCGTCATCGTCGCCTCCGGCTTCGATGCGTCCGGCTTCGATCCACTCGGCCGCATGATGCTCAACAGCGAATGCTTCAGGCGTCTCGCCGCGCGCATGGTTGCGCTGGCCGCCGAGACCTCGCAAGGGCGCCTGATGATGACCCATGAAGGCGGCTACTCCGAGGGCTATGTGCCGTTCTGCGGCCATGCCGTCATCGAGACGCTAGCCAATCACCGTACCGAAGTGGTCGACCCTTTGTCGGACCATATCGACGAATGGGCCGGGCAAGACCTGCAGCTTCATCAGGCCGCGGTGATCGATGCCGCCGAAGGCCTGCTCGCCGGCCTGCGCCAACGTCTCGCCAGTGCGGCTTGACGCGATGGATTTCGTCATCACCACGCTGCTCAATGCGCTGACGCTGATCAGTATCCTGATGCTGGTCGGGCTCGGGCTGGCGATCAGCTTCGGCCTGATGAACGTGACCAATTTGGCACATGGCGAGTTCGTCACCGTCGGCGCCTTCGCGGTCTATTTCGTCCAGAGCATGGGTGGCTCGTTCTGGCTAGGGCTGGCGGCTGCCCCCATCGCCGGCGCGGTGATCGGCTGCATCCTCGAATTCGCCATCATCCGCCATCTCTATTCCAGGCCGGTCTCAACTGTGCTTGCCACCTGGGGCGTCAGCCTGATCCTGCAGCAAGGGCTGGAACTGATCTTCGGTCTCGGCGCCAAGCCGGTGACGCCGCCTATCGAGGGCACGCTCGACCTCTTCTTCACCGTCTACCCGGCCTATCGGCTGATCCTGATCGGCATCGCCATGCTGACCTTGCTCGGCGTCATCCTGCTGATCAGCCGCACGTCCTTCGGTCTCGACATCCGCACCGTCATCCAGAACCGCGAAATGGCCGAGGGCGTCGGCATCAACACGCGGCGCACCTACGCCATCGCCTTCACCTTCGGCGCGGCCATCGCCGGGCTCGCCGGCGGACTGGTCGCGCCGCTGGCGATCGTGCTGCCGCAGATGGGGGTGAACTATCTCGCCAACGCCTTCTTCGTCGTCATTGTCGGCGGCGTCGGCTCGATCGGCGGCCTCGTCGCCGGCAGCGTCTTCGTCGGCGGGCTGACCAGCATCCTCAATTATCAGATCTCGCCGTCGCTGGCGCAGGCGGTCGTGCTGCTGGCGGCCATCGTCGCTGTCCGGCTTCGGCCCAACGGCCTGTTCAACGG
>NZ_RZPI01000623.1:0-3308 GCF_003998715.1 Mesorhizobium sp. M7A.F.Ca.CA.002.15.2.1 | reverse complement strand
TATTTCACCAATCTGACGCTGACCGACAAGAGTTTCCATGTCTCGGCGATCGGCCGGGGCAGGGCATTGGACGGCATCGAGATGATGGCGATTTCGCGTGGGCTGACGCTCGACCAGATGCGCGACGATCCCGGTATCACCACCATCATCTCGGTCAACTCCCCGCGCCGCTTCGACGAGATGATGGCCGAAGGCCTGATGACCATGGCCGAGTTCGGCCAGTCGGTGGCGGTGACGCCGTTCACGCTGATGGGGGCGATGAGCCCGGTGACGCTGGCCGGGGCGCTGGCGCAGCAGAATGCCGAGGCGCTGTTCGGCGTCGTGCTGACGCAGCTTGTCCGTCCGGGCGCGCCGGTCATGTATGGCGCCTTCACCTCCAATGTCGACATGAAGTCGGGCGCGCCGGCCTTCGGCACGCCCGAGAACACCAAGGCCAACATTGCGTCAGGGCAACTGGCGCGGCGCTACGGGCTGCCCTACCGCACGACGCCGGGCTCGGCTTCCAATGCCGCCGACGCGCAGGGCGCCTATGAGACGCTGATGGCACTGTGGGGGGCGGTGCTCGGCCACGGCAACCTCGTCTACCACGCCGCCGGCTGGCAGGAGGGCGGGCTGACGGCGTCGTTCGAAAAACTCATCATCGATGTCGAGATGATCCAGCATATGATGGAGTTCTTGCGCCCGATCGAAGTCAATGAGGCGGAACTCGCCGTCGAGGCTTTGGGTGCGGTGCCAACCGGTGGGCATTTCTTCGGCGAGCCGCACACGCTGGAGCGCTACGCCACTGCCTTCTACCAGCCGATGCTGTCCAACTGGCAGAATTACGAAGCCTGGCAGGAAGCCGGCGGCCTCGACGCCACGGCACGCGCAACGCGGCTGTGGAAGAAAGCGCGGGAGGACTATGTCGAGCCGGTGATGGATATCGCCGTGCGCGAGGCGCTAGAGGCTTACATGGCCAGGCGCAAGGAAGCGATCGGGCAGGGCGAGCCGTGATCGTTCCCAGCTTGAATCCATTCACCCATTCAACTCACTGATATCAGAGAAAAAATCCATGAAATCGCATGCAAAGGTCGTGGTCATTGGCGGTGGCGTCGTCGGATGCTCCGTGTTGTTCCATCTCGCCCGCCACGGCTGGACCGATGTTGTCCTGCTCGAGCGCGACGAGCTGACCTCAGGCTCGACCTGGCACGCGGCCGGGGGCATGCACACCATCAATGGCGACCCCAACGTCGCCAAGCTGCAGAAATACACGATCAATCTCTACAAGGAGATCGAGGAGCTTTCCGGCCAGGCGACCGGCGTGCATCTGACCGGTGGCGTGCTTCTGGCAGCGACCGAGGCGCGGCTCGACTGGCTGCGCGGCGTCGTCGCCAAGGGCCGCTATCTCGGCATCGAGCTCGAGGAGATCTCGCCCAACGAAGCGGCCGAACTGATGCCGCTGCTCGATCCCAAGCAGTTCGTCGGCGCGGTCAGGAACAAAGAGGACGGCCATCTCGATCCCTCCGGCGTCACCCACGCCTATGCCAAGGCCGCGCGGAAACTTGGGGCGGAAGTGGAGCGTTTCACCAAGGTCGAGGACATCGTGCGGCGCCCTGACGGACTGTGGCGGGTCATCACCAACAAGGGCGAGGTGGTGGCCGAGCATGTCGTCAACGCCGGCGGCCTGTGGGCGCGCGAGGTCGGCCGCATGGTCGGCCTCGAACTGCCGGTGCTGGCCATGGAGCACATGTACCTGATCACCGAGGATATGCCGGAGGTCGCCGCCTGGAACGCCAAGACCGGCACCGAGATCATCCACGCGGTCGACTTCGACGGCGAGCTTTACCTGCGCCAGGAGCGCGGCGGCATGCTGATGGGCACTTACGAAAAGGCCAACAAGCCATGGTCCGAATACCAGACGCCATGGAATTTCGGCCATGAATTGCTGGCGCCCGACATCGACCGCATCGCGCCGTCGCTTGAGGTCGGCTTCCGCCATTTCCCGGCCTTCCAGAACACGGGCATCAAGCAGATCATCAACGGGCCTTTCACCTTCGCGCCCGACGGCAACCCATTGGTCGGGCCGGTGCGCGGGCTGCCGGGCTTCTGGGTCGCCTGCGGTGTCATGGCCGGGTTTTCGCAAGGCGGCGGCGTCGGCCTCGCTTTGTCGAACTGGATGATCGAGGGCGATCCCGGCGCCGACATCTGGGCGATGGATGTCGCGCGCTACGGCGACTGGGCGACGATGGCCTATACCAACGCCAAGGTGCGCGAGAATTATTCCAGGCGCTTTTCGATCCGCTTCCCCAATGAGGAGCTGCCCGCCGGGCGGCCGCTGAAGACGACGCCGGTCTACGACCTGCTGTCGGCCAAGGGTGCGCAATGGGGCGTTGCCTATGGGCTGGAAGTGCCGCTGTGGTACGCGCCGGAAGGCGTCAAGGACGAATTCTCCTGGCGCCGCTCGAGCGATTTCACGCAGGTCGCCAAGGAGGTCGCCACAGTTCGCGACGGTGTCGGCCTGTCGGAGATTTCGAGCTTCGCCAAATACAAGGTGACGGGTGAGGGAGCGGCCGCCTGGCTCGACCGGATGCTTGCCTGCAAACTGCCCAAGCCCGGCCGCATGACGCTGGCGCCGATGCTGAAGGAAGACGGCAGACTGATCGGCGATTTCACCCTCGCCAATCTCGGAAGTGAGGGCTGGTTCCTCGCCGGCTCCGGCATCGCCGAGCAATACCATATGCGCTGGTTCGAGAAGCACCTGCCTGACGATGGATCGGTCCGCATCGAGTCGCTGGGCGCGAAGCTCACCGGTCTGTCGATCGCCGGCCCGAAGGCGCGGGATGTGCTGGCAAAGGCGACGCGCTCGGATGTCTCCAACGCGGCCTTTTCCTTCATGGCCATTGGCCGGATGGATATCGGCATGGCGCCGTGCCTGGTCGGCCGTGTGAGCTATACCGGCGATCTCGGCTACGAGATCTGGGTGGCGCCGGAATACCAGCGCGTCGCCTATCAAGCGCTGATGGCGGCGGGCGGGGAATTCGGCATCGGCCTGTTCGGCTCGCGCGCGCTCAATGCGCTGCGGCTGGACAAGAATTACGGCTCATGGGGGCGCGAGTACCGGCCGATCTACGGGCCGCTGGAAGCGGGGCTCGACCGCTTCGTTGCTTACGGCAAGGACGCCGATTTCATAGGCAAGGCCGCGGCGCTGGCCGAGCGCAGGCAGGGCGGCAAATTGCGCCTGCGCGCTTTTATCGTCGATGCCGACGATGCCGATGTCATTGGCGATGAGCCGATCTGGTTCGATGGTGCGGTGCGCGGCTGGGTGACGT
>NZ_RZPI01000622.1:0-3310 GCF_003998715.1 Mesorhizobium sp. M7A.F.Ca.CA.002.15.2.1 | reverse complement strand
GCCGCCCAGCACGGCGCCGCCGACGAGATGATAGTCGAACTCATCCCGCAAGGTGGCGATCCACATGCCGGCTGCCGTCAAAGTGACCGAAGCAGCGAGCGAAAGCACGGAGAGTGCCGGATCATAGGCACTGGGTATGCCCGGTGTGAATGCGAGCATGGCGATGAAGTGCGTTGCCCAGATGCCAAAGCCGGTCGAAGTGGCCGCGATCATCAGCCAGGCAAGCCGGTTCCGATCTGTGGAACGGCTTATGTGCTGAAGCAGGTTGACAGCAGAGAAGCAGGAAATTCCGCAGATCAACGCGGCGAGTGCGACCAGTCTCAGATCATGTTCGTTGACGATACAATTGTAGACCGTCAGCATTTATTTCACCTGAGCTTTGGAAATAAACAGGGCAGCAGGATTGAGTAGCGCGTTGCCGTTGAGGGATCGATAAAGTCGGCTGCAACCTTGGCGTGTCTCTTCGGGTTGCTGCGGCTGCAATCAGGGCTGACACGCCGAAAGCCAGCTTGACGGTCCCGACGGTGGTTCCTGGCGCGCTTGTCGTCGCGCTAAGCCGGCTAACCGCATCGCTTCCCATGCCTCCAAGCGGAGACGAGCGTTGCGTCAGGTAAAGGGTGAAGTTCGTCGATCTGCAACAAAACCGTTGTCTGATTGTCATGAGCGACACATATTGCCTTCGCGGGAGTGCCCCCTTTCGCCAATGACAAACGGGAGATGAAACATGAAGTCCTTCGGCTTCGCGGCCGGTGTTGCCGCTACCTTTATGACGCTTTCCTCAACCTCCGCTTTTGCCGTCACGCAGATCAGTTGGTGGCACGCCATGACTGGCGCCAATGCCGAAGTCGTCGACAAGATCTCCAAAGATTTCAATGCCAGCCAGAGCGACTATGAGCTCGTTCCGGTGTTCAAAGGCACGTATCCCGAGACGCTGAATGCCGGCATTGCCGCCTACCGCGCGGGCCAGGCGCCAGACATCATCCAGGTGTTCGACGTCGGCACCGGCGTGATGATGGCGGCCGAAGGTGCCATCAAGCCCGCAGCCGATGTGTTGACCAGCGCTGGAATGACCTTCGACAAGAGCCAGTATCTGCCAGGCATAGTCGGCTATTATTCGAAGCCGGACGGCACCATGCTCTCCTTCCCCTACAACTCCTCCTCGCCGATCCTTTATTACAACAAGGATATCTTCAAGAAGGCTGGTCTCGACGTCGATAGCCCACCCAAGACCTGGAATGAAGTGTGGGAAGACGCCAAGAAGATCAAGGCGAGCGGCGCGGCCGCCTGCGGCTACACCTCGACCTGGCTGACCTGGATACATCTGGAGAATTTCGCGGCCTGGAATGACGTGTCATGGGCCACCCAGCAGAACGGTCTGGCCGGCGGCGATGTCGAGCTCAAGATCAACGCGCCGATTTTCGTCAACCATTTCCAGGCGCTGGCGGACCTCGCCAAGGACGGCACCTTCAAATATGGCGGCCGCACCTCCGAAGCCAAGCAGATCTTCCTTGCGGGCGAATGCGGGATCATGACCGAATCGTCCGGCGGACTTGGCGATATCGTCAAGTCCGGCATGAATTACGGCATTGGCCAATTGCCGTATGACAGCGACGCCCAGGGTGCGCCGCAGAACACGACCCCCGGCGGCGCAAGCCTCTGGGTTTTCAGCGGCAAATCCGATGCGGAGTACAAGGGCGTCGCGGCCTTCTTCGCCTACCTGTCGAAGACCGAGGTGCAAGAATACCTGCACCAGAAGTCGGGTTATCTGCCGGTAACGCTGGCGGCTTATGAAGCGACCAAGAAGTCCGGTTTCTATGACAAGAATGTCGGCCGCGAGACCCCGATCCTGCAGATGACGGGTAAGACGCCGACCGACAATTCCAAGGGCGTACGTCTGCCGAATCTGCCGCAGGTGCGCGATATCCAGAACGAGGAGTTCGAGAAGATGCTCGCCGGCCAGCAGACCGCGCAGCAGGCGCTCGACAATGCGGTTACGCGTGGCAATGCCGCGATCAAGGAAGCGCTGGGGAATTAGAGCGAGCGCAGGTCCTTGCTCTACGGCGCACCCATCTGTCCCGCCGGGCATCTCCCCTCGTGAGGGGAGTTTTGCCGTGCCTTGCGATTTCGCCAATGGTCGATGATGCCCAGTCCGAAACGCTCATCAAAGCCATCTTGGCGGAGAGGGGTGCCGCATGGTGCCCCCCGCCTCATCACCTCGGAGTGGCTCCGTGACCCCTCGCGTCGTGTTCCCCAACAAGGTCCTTCCCTACCTGCTTGTGGCGCCGCAACTGGCCATCACGCTCGTTTTTTTCTACTGGCCGGCCGGTCAGGCGTTCTACCAATCCATGCTCAGGCAGGATCCGTTCGGGCTGAGGACCAAGTTCGTCTGGTTCGCCAATTTCAGGAAAGTGCTTGCCGATCCGGCCTACCTGAACTCGATCAAGGTCACGGTGGTGTTTTCCCTTGCGACCGCTATCGTCGCCATGTGCGTGGCGCTCCTGCTGGCGGTCATGGCAGAGAAGGTGGTGCGCGGCAAAGGTCTCTACCGCACGCTCTTGATCTGGCCCTACGCGGTGGCGCCGGCGATTGCCGGTATGCTGTGGCTATTCCTCTTCAACCCTTCGATCGGGTCGCTGGCCTACATGCTGAGGAGTTTCGGCATCGCCTGGGATCCACTGCTCAATGGCACCCACGCCATGATCCTGCTGGTGTCCGCCGCTGCCTGGAAGCAGATCAGCTACAATTTCCTGTTCTTCGTCGCCGGCCTGCAGGCGGTGCCGAAAGCCTTGATCGAGGCGGCGGCCATGGACGGCGCCGGCGAGACCAAGCGATTCTGGACCATCGTCTTCCCGCTGCTTGCGCCGACGACCTTCTTCCTGCTGGTCGTCAACACCGTCTATGCCCTGTTCGACACGTTCGGCATCGTCCATGCCGTCACCGGGGGCGGTCCGGGCAAGACGACTGAGACGCTGGTCTACAAGGTCTACAATGACGGCTTCGTCAATCTGATCCTCGGTGACTCGGCGGCGCAGTCGGTCATCCTGATGATCATCGTCATCTCGCTCACCGCCATCCAGTTCCGCTATGTGGAACGCAAAGTCCATTACGGCTGAGGGCGAGCGATGATCGGCCAGTCACCGCTCCGCACCGTCATCGCCCACGCCATGCTGATCCTCGGCATATTGATCGTCGCCTTCCCGATCTACTACACGTTCGTTGCCTCGACGCAGACGCTGCAAACGATCCTCAGGCCGCCATTGCCGCTCCTGCCCGGCGATCAGTTCTGGAACAATTACAGCGAGGCATTGTT
>NZ_RZPI01000621.1:0-3313 GCF_003998715.1 Mesorhizobium sp. M7A.F.Ca.CA.002.15.2.1 | reverse complement strand
TTGCACGCGGTGCCGCTATCGTCATCCTATCCGACGCGCTGGAACGCGGCGATCATGCCGAGTTGGAGACAGCCATGCGGCGGCTGAGCGCCCGCGCCTTCCGGCTGTCGCTGGCCACACCTTTGGCCGGCGACCCGCGCTTCCGGCCGGCAACGGCGGCACTTCGCGCCATCCTGCCTGACCTCGACGATCTCGTCGACGGCTCGTCGCTTGCCGGTCTCACCGATTTCATCCTGTCGCTCGCCCGCCCTGCTCCGGCGGCGGCGACAATCTGGAAGAGGGTTTCATGATGCAGAAAACCATCGACGCACATTTTCACATCTGGCGCCAACAGGATCAGCCATGGCTGGTCGGACCGATGGTGCCGCGCATCTTCGGCCCCTACGAACCGATCCGGCGCGACTATCCGATCGAGGAATTTCTCGAAGACCAGAGGGATTCAGGCGTCGAGAAGGCCGTCTACGTCCAGACCAACTGGGCCAAGGAGGATTTCGAGAAGGAAGTCGCTTTCCTGCAGAAGACGTCCGACGAAACCGGCTGGCCGCATGCCATCGTCGGCTACACCGACATGACCGTCGACGATATCAGGCCTCAGATCGATCGCTTGATGAAATACAAGCTGCTGCGCGGCCTGCGCATGCAGTTGCACTGGCACGAGACCCCGGCCTTCCGCTTCGCCGCCTCCGCCGATCAGGTGATCGACCCGAAAGTGCGCGCCAATGTGGCGCGGCTCAAGGATTATGGCCTGTCCTTCGACCTGCAGCTCTTCCCCGCCCAGATGAAGGACGGCCTGACGCTGGTCGGCGAGAACCCCGAAACGAATTTCATCCTCACCCATGCAGGCATGCTGACCGGCATGGAACCGGAAACCACCGAGGCCTGGAAGGCAGGCCTGCAAACGCTGTCGGCGGCGCCCAATCTTTACGCCAAGCTGTCGGGCCTCGGCACCTTCGTCCACCGCAACGATCCCCTGCTGATCGCCTATGTCGTAGACAACGCGATCGATATCCTGGGCGCCGACCATCTGATGTTCGGCTCGAACTTCCCGATCGAGAAGCTGTGGACCAGCCACGCTGAGCTGATCAAGGCGCACCGCGACGCGGTGGCCAAGCATGGTGCGGTGGCCGAGGCGGATATCTTCTGGAACACGGCGGAGAAGGTTTACCGGCCGGTGTGACGCCTCACTTCACCTCGAACTGCGGATCGACTGGAATCTGCATCGCCGTCACCAGATGGTTGGTCTGGCCGGCGAGCCCGATGATCGACACCAGTTCGCCATGCTGCGCATCGGTCATGCCCTTGGCGCGGGCTGCCGCCGTGTGCGAGTGGACGCAGTAGGAGCAGCCATTGGCGGTCGACACCGCGATGTAGATCATCTCCTTGGTCAGCGGATCGATGGCGCTGTCGGCGACCATCACCACCTTCAACTGTTCCCAGATCCGCTTCAGCGCCGGAGGATCATTGGCCAGCCCGCGCCAGAAATTGTTGACGAAATCAGATTTGCGCGTCGCGCGGATGTCTTCGAACACGGCTTTCACGGCGGGAATCTTTTCGACCTCGGCATCGCTGAGGAGTTTTGTGGTGGCCATGGGGTTTTTCCTTCGTTGGATCGTTGCGTGAATTGAATCAGGTCTTGAGCAATTGCGGCCAATCCACTCGTCCGATTCACTTTTCCAGCGCCGGCGTCTAGATTCAGGTCAGGCCGAGTCGAAAATGGTGGGTTCCGAGAACCGGAGCGGAGCGTACTTTTCGTACGTGAGAACCGGAAGCGCAGGAAACCGCCATTTGCAGGCCGGCCTCACCTGAATCTAATGCACGGCCGCGTACATGATCTTCTCCTCCGTGGCCTCCGCCGGCGAAAACTCCTCGACGATGCGGCCCTGGCGGCAGACCAGGATGCGGTCGGACAGGTTCATGATCTCCGGCAGGTAGGACGAGATGACGACGACGGCCAGCCCCTCATCGGCCAGCCGGTTGATGATCTGGTGGATCTCGGCGATCGCGCCGACATCGACGCCACGTGTCGGCTCGTCGAAGATGACGATGCGCGGCTTCTGCACCAGCCCCTTGCCGATCACCACCTTCTGCTGGTTGCCGCCTGACAGCTCGACGACGCGCGCATTGTCGTTGATTGCCTTGATGTTCAGCGTCTTCGTCCATTCGGCCGAGAGCGCGCGCATCTCCTGCGTGTTGATCACCCAGGCCTTTTCGCGGCCCGCCGCCAGCAGTCCGCCGAACAGGTTTTCGGCAATGCCCATCGTCTCGAAGATGCCTTCGCTCTTGCGGTCCTCGGTGACATAGACGATGCCGTCGGCCACCGCTTCGCTCGGCACGAGATAGCGCACCGGTCTGTCATCGAGTTCAATCGCGCCCCCGCGCAGGAAATCCCGTTTGTAGATGCCTGAGACGATCTTGAATGTCTCGGTGCGGCCGGAGCCGATCAGCCCAAACACGCCGGTGATCTGGCCCTCGAAGATCGAAAAAGAGGTGTTGCGCACGACATTGCTCATCGAAATGTCCTGCACCGACAGCACTTTCTTGCCCGCCTTGCGCAGCTTCGCTTCGTCGCGCTGGCGGTAGATCTGTCCCGATAGCGTGCGCCCGACCATGGCGGAAACGATCCTGTCGCGGTCGAAGGCGGATGTGTCGTCGGTAATGACCAGCTCGCCGTCGCGCAGGATGGTGATGCGGTCGGCGATATCGAGCGCCTCTTCCAGCGCATGGCTGATGAAGACGATCGAGACGCCGCCCGCCTTCAGCCGGCGGATCAGCGCGAAGAAGTGCCGCTTCTCCTCCGGCGTCAGCGTCGCCGTCGGCTCGTCGAAGATGATGATCTCGGCATTGTGGTGGACGGCGCGCGCGATCTCGACCATCTGCCGCTTGGCGGCGCCCAACGTTGCCACCATGGCGTTGGGGTCGACCGGAAAATTCAGCGACTGCAGGAACTGCTGCGCTGAAATGTAGGTGCCGCGCAGCCGGTTGAGGAACTTTTCGGTGCCGAGATAAAGGTTCTGCGCCACCGTCATCGACGGCACCAGGCTGGTCTCCTGGAACACCATGGCGATGCCGGCTTCAAGCGCTGCGTGCGGCGAGGCGTAGGCGATCTCTTGCCCATTGTGGAACATCTTGCCCGAAGTGGCATCGACCACACCGGCGATGATCTTGGTCAGCGTCGATTTGCCCGCGCCGTTCTCGCCGAGCAGCGCATGGATCTCGCCCTTGCGCAATTCGAAGCTGACGTTCTTCACCGCAGGCACGCCACGATAATTCTTGGTGACGTTTTCCAGCCGAACGATCGGTTCCATCAAAAACC
>NZ_RZPI01000620.1:0-3330 GCF_003998715.1 Mesorhizobium sp. M7A.F.Ca.CA.002.15.2.1 | reverse complement strand
CTCTTGTAGGGCGACAAGGTAATTGCCGTCGCCCCAACTTGTTCCACCGCAAACTCCTTCCGCCAAAAATAAAAGTTCTTGCCGGCGAAAGCGGTCGGGCATCACCTGCCGATATAGGCGGCCAGTTCGTCCGGCGTCCCGTTCGGGAAGGCCTGTTTCAGAAAATCCAGGAACGCCGACACGCGCGGGCTGAGCAGCCGCCGGGAGGGGTAGAGCGTCCAAAGAGCGATCTCAGGGGCGTCGATGTCCCCCCAATTCACCAACGTGCCGTCAGCCAAATCGTGGGCCACCAACGAAATGGGAAGACGTGCCGCACCGACCCCCGCCCGCACCGCATCGCGCACCATAATGAGCGTTCCCAAAGCGAGGACCGGCTCGATTTTGATCGTCGACCGGCCACCCTCGGTCTTCACGTGCCATGTTTGCCGTTCGCCTTTCCCGCGCGCAACGGCAGGGGCCGGTCCACCGGTGCGAGGAAGGTGAGGGCTCGCCACGACGACCAGCCGGTCGCGGAGAAACGCCCGTCCGACCAAGCTTTCGTCGGGATCCGGGTTGACCCGGATCACCAGGTCGTAGCCTTCCTCGATCATGTCCACAGCCCGGTCCTCCGTCGTGACCTCCAGCCTCACCTCCGGAAATTTGAGGGCAAATCCCGCGGCGATCCTCCCCATCGCGGTCTGAGAAAAAAGCAGGGGCGCGCTGATCCGCAGTCTCCCCTTGGGTCTTTGACCGCCCGAGGCGATCGCCGCGGCCGTCTCGTCCAGTTCGGCAAGCAACGCCCCCGTCCGCTCGAAAAGCGCCCGTCCTTCCTCGGTCAGCTTCAGGTTACGCGCACCCCGTTCAAACAGGCGCAGGTCAAGGCTGCTCTCCAAGTCTCCAACGCGCCGCGACAGGGTTGCCTTGGGCCGGCCGGTGGCCCGTGCCGCCTTGCCGAAACCGCCATGGCGGGCAACGAGGTTGAAATCGGTGAGGGCCAGAATATCCATAGGTGTTCCACCAGTGAGACGGTGCGTCTAAAATTTCGGTCTGTTTGAGTGTTTGTGAGCCACACATATTGGGCCTGTCAAGCAACCCAACAGGAGAAATTCCATGACCATCCTCGTTACCGGCGCCACAGGCAATGTTGGCCGCCAAGTCGTCGAGCACCTCGTCAAGCGCGGCGCCGACGTCCGTGCTCTCGTCCGCGATCCGTCGAAAGCCAGCTTCCCGGCGGGCGTATCGGTCGCGCAAGGCGACTTTCTCGATGTCGATTCACTGCGCAAAGCCATGTCCGGCGTTTCCACCCTGTTCCTCTTGAACGCCGTGGTGCCGGACGAATTCACCCAGGCTTTGGTCGCGCTGAACGTCGCCCGATCGGCGGGCATCGAGCGGATCGTCTATCTCTCGGTGATCCATGCCGACGTGTATGTGAACGTGCCGCATTTCGCCGGCAAGTTCGGCGTCGAGCGAATGATCGAGCAGATGGGCTTCCAGGCTACGATCCTGCGCCCGGCCTATTTCATCCAGAACGACCTGATGATCGAAGACGTCATCACCGGCTATGGCACCTACACAATGCCGATCGGCGCCAAAGGTCTCGCCATGGTCGACGTGCGTGATATCGCCGAGATCGCCGCTCTCGAGCTGCTGCGCCGCGAACGGTCCGCGGAGCCGCTTGCGCTCGAGCGGATCAACCTCGTCGGTCCGCAGACACTGACCGGGACGGATATCGCGGCCATCTGGTCCGACGTGCTCGCCCGGCCGATCAGCTACGGCGGCGACAACACCGAAGGTTTCGAGCAGAATCTCAAGCAGTTCCTGCCTGCCTGGATGGCCTACGACATGCGCTTGATGGGCGAACGGTTCCTGACCGACGGCATGCTGCCCGAGGCCGGCGACGTGGAGCGCCTGACCGCGCTTCTGGGCCGCCCTCTGCGTCCCTATCGCGACTTCGCCTCACAAATCGCCGGCTCCGCCTGACGGAACGGCTCCGGTCATCATCCGGTTCAGAAACAGCAGGGCGGCCTTTTGAGAAGGCCCCCTGTTCAGCCGGTACCGTCTTACTGCAGGGTGGCCGGACCAGGCCCGTCGCGTTGGGCGATCATCCGCCCGCCATCGTCGCCACCGAGACCATCCACGAACAGGCCAGCCACGCCGTCGAAATTGGTGAGCCCGTCGAATTCAATTGCGGCGCCAAT
The DNA here is from genome assembly GCF_003998715.1 of Mesorhizobium sp. M7A.F.Ca.CA.002.15.2.1. Lineage (NCBI taxonomy): Bacteria > Pseudomonadati > Pseudomonadota > Alphaproteobacteria > Hyphomicrobiales > Phyllobacteriaceae > Mesorhizobium > Mesorhizobium sp. M7A.F.Ca.CA.002.15.2.1. Next base: position 1,153 of record NZ_RZPI01000620.1, on the reverse strand, counting down.
CAGCTGGGCTGCCTGGAAGACAATGTATTCGACGTCCTCGAGGGCGATGTTTTCGGCCAGGTTCCTGACCCTTACATGTTCCGCCACCGCCGTGATACTGACGATGCCGGTCTTCCTGAAGGCGATCTGGACCGCTGAACGGACGTCATCGCGCAGTCGCGCCGAGTAATCATACCGCATCGAAACCTCCCAAAGGGAACGGTTTTCTGTTCAGGTTGCACAATGCGGCAGGGGCTTCATCTTGGCAAGTCACGAATTAAATAATATCTAAACAAATCAGCTAGTTAGCATAGTTATGCAAGTATGCGCCTTACGCCGAATACCATCAGGCTCATCATGCGCATGAGAAGCAGTTCACTCATCCCGAGGTCTTGACGCGCTAGGAGCGCTTTCCTAACTATTAGGTAAGCGAGTTGAATACTCATTCGAGGTATCGGGATCCTGAGCGAGGGAGCGCGATGACTGAACTGGAACGCCCGGAACGGTTGCAGATCATGCTGACGTCAGACGAGCTGGCTGCGCTGGAAAACTGGCGCTTCGACAAGCGTATGCCGAGCCGTTCGGCCGCGGTCAGGGAATTGCTGCGGCGCGGTCTTGCCTCAGACGGCTTCCTGACGGCGGAGCAAGGGGCGAAGTCGCAAGACTTCGGTATCCTGCCAACCGCCGGCGGCAACGGCATTTCCGAAAGCGGCAAGGAGTAGCGGTTCACCGCGCGTGAGCCGCTCCAGTCCTTTCAGGCTGCCGGTCGCCGCAACGCGGTGCCGGCCGGCCCAGCGGACCATAACTCTCGATTCAGAGGATGTTGGTCGTCACTTCGACGACGATCGCGGCACCTTCCAGGCTGCCATTGGTGACGTGCACGACACGCGATACCCGCAGATCCTGCGTGGTTCCATCGATCGACAGCGCAACGCTTTCGCCGATCCGCGGAACCGCCTGAAAAACCGCGTCCGTGGCCTCCGGCCGGTTGTCGATCGATATGCGGCAGTTGACGGTCATGAGATGTCTCCTGTGTCGGCCCGGTGGTCAACGCGGGGTCCGCGAAATGGTTTCAGGAGCCGGATGCAACTTAACGGCGCCCAGATCCGTAAAACACTAATTGCTCCATTGTTCATCGTAACGGAGCAACAGGGCTCGCTGGGGGCGTTGGGGC
>NZ_RZPI01000061.1:0-14122 GCF_003998715.1 Mesorhizobium sp. M7A.F.Ca.CA.002.15.2.1 | reverse complement strand
CGCCATGTGTGAGCTTTATCAATCCGGCACGGTCGATGATCGTGATCTCGCCGCGCTTGGCGTGCACCAGTCCTCGATACTCAAGCATTTGCAGGGCCGTGGTGACCCCGGGCGGTGGGCGCGAGCATGGTCGCCAGAAATTCATGCGTCGGGAGGATCTTATCTCCTTCCGCACGGTCGTGGACCATCAGCTGCCAGCGGGCCAGCCGTTCTTCGACCTTGGAGTGGCCATTGACCAGTGCCGTCCGGCATGATTGGACGAGGAACGCGTGGGCATAGTCCAGCACTGAGGTGCGAAGCGACGGGCTAATCGCAGGGCGAAGGTTTTCAACCGGCAGGCGCCAGGTAGTGCTTTCCTTTCCGAGAATGACGGCAATTCCTTTCATCCCGTCATAGCCGACAATGCCGACTTCACCTTGCCGCCCGCCGGTCATGGTGGCGACCACCGACGCGATGCCCCTCTCGGGAAAATATACGTTCTTGATCGGCTGATGCGCGACCTCCAACTTGTCCTTGATGCCCGGTTCGACGTGATGCAGCGATGGTCGCAAAAGCGCGAAGTCCTGCGGGGTGAGGGCTTCAGCACCTGGTCGCGAAAGAGGGATCGGGCAAGGCTCTCTTCCAACGGGGCAAGAGCGCGTACGTCTTACTGTCGGCTGCACCGAAGTAAATGCCGGCCGATGCCAAAGCATAGGCTTCGAAACGCGCGATTGCAAAGCCCTGTCGGGGCAGTGCAGTCATGCTAGAAGTCGCGCCGCCTACGATAGGCAGCGGATGACATGATTCCCTTCTGCGGCGGCCACCAAGAACGGCTCGGGCACGCTTTAATCGTTCATACACAAGCTCGCAGGAATGTAAGCAGCGGAACAGTCGGGTGATTCGTACCGCCCTGCCCTTTCAGAGATCAAGTCATTGGACGTCAATTCGGCTGGAACGCCTCGTCGAACGGCCCAGGAAAATGCAGCCGGATGAGCAATGGTGGTTCACCTTATGTGCGGTCCCGGATATGCGGTCCGGCGGCTCATCTCCCAATGGCTTGTCGATGGGGAAGTGGAACTCGTCATGTCGCCGCGAACCGTCACCGCGCTAGCGGGGCTCTTTTGAAGACGCCGGTGTTTTTCTTTGTGGAACTGAATCTGTGAGGTGATTGATGCATGAATCAAACATTTGCGTATTTCCGCTGCATCGGCGACGTATATTGGTCGAAAGTATCGCCCAGGCCCTCGAGACCAAGAACGGCGAGGCGGCGAGCGCGTTCTGGCGCTGTGCCGCCAAGAAAATGCTCATTCAATTGTCCGATGTAGGAATTGCGCCAGAGCTCGCTGCGCAGGAGGTTGGAAGCCTTCTTCATGCGGTCTTGGACGACATGGCCAACCGAACGGTAATGCACAAAGCATAGGCTCGGGCGCTGTTGGACCGCGCGTCAGCTCGGGTCCTTATCGGGGGACTGCTCCGACTGGCCGACGGTCCGGCCAAACCGGCATACCGGCAAAGCTTTGAGGTTGCGATCGCTCACGGCGGCCGGTCCAATATTCTAAGACGACCTCAGAAGCCACGTTGGCTTCTTTGGACGAAGCGGAGGGGCGCCATTTTGGCGTGCTCACGCTGGACTGCGGGTTGCGCCTACGGAAATCCAAAGTCCGGCCGCGCGAGCCAATCGACCGGAACAGTCGAAAGCTCGTGGGGCGGGTCCGCTCACCCTCACGGCGGCGGTGGCGGCCGTGAGCAGACTTAACTCAAGTCACGGCTGAGCATCCGCAGGCGCTATGCCGATTGGATGAGAACTGGTTGCCACAACACCGGCCCGTTGAGGCGTCCCCTCCAGCGGATGCGCAAGAGACTGGCGTAGGAAATATCGAGGAAGCCGGCGACTGCCTCGGTGTTGCCGACCTGCTTGGGCTGTCCGATACGTGACAACGGCCAGGTCGCGAGACGAAGGATCCTTTCGATGCGCGTATCTGTCACCGTTACGATCCCGGAGAGATTGTTGGCCAAGCCGAATTCGATGATCCCCGCGAAGAGCTCGTAGGTTGCTTGGGCCAGGCCGCCAGCTGCCTTCGGCGCTGTCGCAGGGAGATCGAGCGCGAAACGACTACTCTCCCAGATATCGGCACTCGCAGGGACCACCATCTCATCCAGCAGCGTCGGAAACGTATCGCGCAACATTGTCGGTCCGGTGGTCGGCAAAAGGCGGACGCAGCCGCAAGTTCGCCAATCGGACCCCTTGAGAAGCAGGTAGACGGGGTTCAGGCTGTCAAACGAGTCCGTTTCCATTTCGCCTTCGGTCTGCACTTCCCAATCGAGCCGCTTCTTGAAAACCCGATACCTAAGTCCGTGCATTTCCTTGAGTTCGCTCGCAAACTCGGCGTAGCAGTCGGGTGTTATCAGCTGCATCATTGTCGTCTCCGTGCGGGATGTGTCCACGCAATCGAAGGGCAAAGCCGTCATGAATGCAGCCTGTAGACCTTTACAGCTAGACTTGGAGAGGATCAGGATCTCGCCCGAGCAGCCATCCGCACTACGGCCTGGTTGATGGTTCGCACGCCAAGCTTCGCCTTGGCGTTTTCCTGATGGAAGGTCACGGTGCGTTTCGAGACACCGAGAATCTGGCTGATATCCCAGGCCGACTTGCCGCACGCCGCCCATTTCAGGCACTCGAACTCCCGCCGGGTGAGCATTATGCCATCTACCACGCAATCTTCGGCGAGCCTGCGCCGGGCATGGATATGAACGTTGATCGCAACCAGTTGCATTGCTTTTTCGTAGCGCGTCAGCGACCTCAGAAATGGCGGATGCGCCTCGTTGGAGGCGAAGGTCAGTGCGGCGAACCGGCCGCGATGATCATGCATCGACATGGTCAGTCCGCCGCGAATGCCGAACTCAGCTGCTTTTTCCAGGACTTCCTGCTGAGAGGTCGGCAAATAACGGTGATCGCGGTCCACACCCCAGTCGAAGGTATCCCAGCCCCGCAGTCCCCGCAGGATCACGGGATCCACGCTGTGGTAGCGCTGTTGCAGGTAATGTGATGTCCATGATGATGGATAATTCGAGATCAATCGCGGCCTGTCGCCGGAAGCGGATGGGTAGGTGAAATAAGCGAAGAGCGGAAAGTCGAACCCGGCTGCGGCGGACGCCATTGCCTCATGGAGATCGACGGCATCGACGCTTGCAGAGAGTTGCTCGACCAAGGTTTCAAATACGCGATGCATCTGCGCTTAGCGTACCTCGCGGAGGTTGCTGGAAGCCGACGGAGACGTGGTTCTAAATGATGGCCTGTCCCTGCAGGGCATACGACGCGCCGCCGTCATCACCGCAATTGCTGTGCTGCTTCCGATTGGAGAGAGCTCCGCCCACCTGACCAACTACCGATGGGTGATATTGCGACGTTATCGATGAGCCGCGTGTCGCCAAGCCAAGCCGCAGCAAGCAAGCGTGCCGGTCGGTCAAGGCTTGCTAACGATTGCAGGTCTGTTTCTCCGCGAAGCTCCAGGTATTCGAGCTCGCGATAGCCGGCAGCCAGAATTGCTGCACGCGCTTCATCAAGCGTAGGCAGGATGGGGGAGCCGCGTGCAAGCCGCTCGGCCGTATCGAGCAGGACCGATGCTAGTTTTGGGGCAATGGCGCGTTGGGCTGGGGAGAGCCGCACGTTACGCGACGATAGCGCAAGACCATCGGCTTCGCGGACTGTCGGACAGGGCACAATAGTGATCGGAATGTCGAGATCCCGGACCAAGCGCCTGACAAGCTGAAGTTGCTGAAAATCCTTTTCGCCAAAAAAGGCGAAGTCAGCGCCGGCCTGCAGGAAGAGCTTGGCCACGACCGTCGCCACGCCATTGAAATGGCCGAGCCGGAATGCGCCGCAAAGGCATTCGCTGATGCCGGACACTGAAACGGCCGTGGCGAAGCCCACCTGGTACATTTCCTCTGTGTCCGGCACATAGAGCAGATGCGTGCCCAGCAGAGCGAGCTTGGCAGCATCGTCGCTTTCCGTCCGAGGGTAGGCAATCAGGTCGGCGGGGCTGTTGAACTGCTTGGGGTTTACGAACAGCGTCACGATCACCCGCTCGGCCCTTTCGAGCGCCTTCCGCACGAGGCTCAGATGCCCGTCGTGCAAGGCTCCCATGGTCGGCACAATACCGATCGTGGCACCCGAGCGACGCCATTGCGCAACGACGCCGCGCAGCTCGCTCACGGTTCGAGCGATCGGCACGCTCATGTGAAGTCACCGGCCTTCAAGGCGTTGACATAGAGATGTTCGACCGCCGGAAAGTGCCGGTTCCGCATATCGGTGGCGTAAGCGGCGATTGCCGCCTCAGCCTGCTCACCGAGCTCGGCATAGCGTTTGACGAACTTCGGCCGAAATGAGGTGAAGAGCCCGAGCATATCGTGGCTCACCAGAATCTGGCCGTCGCAAGCTGGCGAGGCACCGATGCCGATGGTGGGTATGTCGATATCGGCGGTTATCTGCCGTGCAAGCTGCTCCGGTATCTTTTCCAGCACCAAGGAGAAGGCGCCAGCTTCAGTTACCGCCCTGGCGTCGCGCCTGATCCGCTCTGCATCGGCTCCCCGGCCCTGCACACGATAGCCTCCAAACGTGTTTACCGCCTGCGGCGTCAGGCCCACATGGGCCATGACAGGTACGCCGCGCGCGGTAAGGAAGCGGATGGTTTCCGCGATGGTCTCGCCGCCCTCGATCTTTACCGCTGAACAACCGGTCTCACCCATCACGCGCGCAGCGTTGCCGAAAGCGTGCTCTGGGCTTTCCTCGTAGGAACCGAAGGGCAGGTCGACGACCATCAGCGCGTGTTCAAGGCCGCGGCGAACGGCCTGTCCGTGCATGATCATCATGTCGAGCGTGACCCCCAGCGTCGACGACAGGCCGTGCAGCACCATGCCGACGCTGTCGCCGACAAGAACGATGTCGCAGTGGCGATCGAGCAGCCTCGCGACCGGCGTGGTGTAGGCCGTCAAGCATACAAGTGGCGTCTGGCCTTTTCGCGATCGAATATCTGGAGGAGTCATCCCTTTTATCTCACCAGCCGCGCTCAACCGAGGCCCCTTCCCTTACGTTACCAACAGCGGGTGTCGCGTTTGGCATATTTTTGTGCGACTGCGAAGAGCTAAAAACAGCGCTTGAGTACTCCGGTGTTGACGTGCTGGCTTCCAAGGTTACATTCAATCGATTAAGGCGCTCCGTTGGGCCAACCCGCTTTCGCAAACATGGATCCTCAGACAAGAAGAACCAAGAAAGGCAAAGCCGCCGTCAAAGCTGACGAAGCCAAAGTGGACCTGACTGCCGTCGTGGTCGCCGTAAACGACAGTGAGCCCTGTGTCCTCACAGTCGGTCATGCGGACACCCTCCCTTCTGGACCTTTTGCCCTTGAGCATCGATCACTGCAGTCGGGTTTGAGGGGGTGGGTGGAGCAGCAGACCGGCCATGCACTTGGATACATCGAGCAACTCTACACCTTCGCCGATCGCGATCGCATCGGCACTGAGCGCCACCAGCGCGTCATCTCAATCAGCTATCTCGCATTGACCAGGAAGGAACAGGCAACGAACTCGGCCGCGTGCGGCTGGCAAAGTTGGTACGAATATTTTCCCTGGGAGGACCACCGCTTCGGCACGCCGCCTGTGCTGCTCGATAGATTGCGGCCCCGCCTGATTGAGTGGGCCGGCGGCGCCAGCGAGCCGACCACTCAACGCGAGCGCCGGCAGCGCGCTGCGATAGCCTTCGGCTTCGACGACCGCCATTGGAACGAGGAACTCACGCTCCAACGCTACGAGTTGCTCTATGAAGCTGCTCTGATTGAGGAGGCCGGTGGCGGCAGGGACGCGATTGCGGCCGCGGCTGGCAAACCAATGGTCGCTGACCACCGTCGTATTCTGGCAACCGGGATCGCGCGGCTGCGTTCGAAGATCAAATACCGGCCGGTCGTGTTCGAGCTTATGCGGCCTTCCTTCACGCTGCTGCAACTGCAGCGAACCGTGGAAGCTTTGGCTGGCAGGCTGATCAACAAGCCGAACTTCCGGAGATTGGTCGAGCAGCAGGAACTTGTTGAGGAGACCGGGGAGACCTCCCTCGACACGGGCGGCCGACCGGCGAAGCTTTATCGCTTCCGGCATGCCGTCCTCGACGACAGGGCTATCGCCGGGACAAAATTACCGCTGGCGCGGGCTTGACATACTTATAGTCAAGGTAGATATATTCCCTTATTGTCAAACCGAATATAATCGAGGCGCCAATGACTGGGGCGTTACCTATGGCTGCGTCCTTGTATGAGCGTGTCCGGCGGGTGATCCCACCCGTTGAATGGCCCGCGTTCGCCGGCGATATTGAAGCCATCTTAGCGCTGAAGCGTGAGCGCAATGCGGTGGTGCTGGCGCACAATTACCAGACGCCCGAAATTTTTCATTGCGTGGCAGACATCGTCGGCGACAGCCTGGCGTTGGCCCACAAGGCGGTGACGGTCGACGCCGACATCATCGTGGTTGCCGGCGTTCATTTCATGGCCGAGACGGCAAAACTGCTCAATCCGAACAAGACCGTGCTCATCCCGGATCTCCGCGCCGGCTGCTCGCTGGCCGAATCGATCACGGCAAACGACGTGCGGCTAATGCGGCTGCGGTATCCGGGGGTCCCCGTTGTTACTTACGTCAACACTTCCGCCGCCGTAAAAGCGGAGTCCGACATCTGCTGCACGTCCGGCAACGCCAAGGCGGTGGTGGAATCGCTTGGCGTGGCGCGTGTGCTGATGCTCCCGGACGAATATCTGGCGAGGAACGTGGCAGCCGATACAGACGTCGAGATCATCGCCTGGAAAGGCCATTGCGAGGTGCATGAGCGCTTCACCGCAGCAGACATCCGGGAACTGCGCGATGCCCATCCAGGCGTCATCGTGCTGGCCCATCCAGAATGCCCACCAGACGTTGTCGCGGAGGCGGAGTTCTCCGGCTCGACCGCGGCGATGTCGGATTATGTCGAGCGTGAGAAACCGAAGCGTGTCGTCCTTCTGACCGAATGTTCGATGAGCGACAACGTCGCGGTCGCGCATCCCGACGTCGAGTTCGTTCGCCCATGCAATCTGTGCCCGCACATGAAGCGCATCAACCTGGCCAACATTCGCGCCGCACTCGAGCAGAACCGGCATGAGGTCCGGATTGATCCCGAAATTGCCGGCCCCGCCCGCCGCGCGGTCGAGCGCATGCTTTCCCTATGAGTCTGGAGGTTCGCGAAATCGCGGGGGCGCCGGTCGTCATCGGCGGCGGCATTGCCGGCCTGATGACGGCGCTTCATCTGGCGCCGGAACCGGTCGTGCTTTTGACCAACGCGCCGCTTGGAACCGGAGCCTGCAGTGAACTTGCCCAGGGCGGTCTTGCGGCAAGTCTCGGGGGCGACGACGGCCCAGATTTTCACCTTTGCGACACGATAGCTGCCGGCGACGGACTCTGCGATGAGGCCACGGTGCGGCGAGTGGTACGAGCTGCACCCGAAGCGATTAGGACGATCCAAAGGTTCGGCGTCGACTTCGACCAGCACCCTGACCGCGCGTTGCGACTTGGGCTCGAGGCGGCACACTCGCGACGGCGGATTGTGCATGCAGCCGGCGACGCCACCGGTCGCGAGTTGGTGCGCGCGCTCGTCGCCGCGGTTCGGCGTACAGCCTCGATCACCATTATCGAAAATGTGGAGGTCCGCCGGCTGGTCGTGCAGGACGGGTCGGTCATCGCCGTGGTCGCAGCAGGACGAGCCGGCGCGCTCGCTCTGCCCACGCGTCGCGCGGTGCTGGCGACCGGCGGCGTCGGCGGGCTGTTTTGCGACACGACAAACCCCGCTGGCTCATGGGGTCACGGGCTGGCGCTCGCCGCATGGGCGGGGGCGGAACTCGCCGACTTGGAATTCATACAGTTCCATCCAACTGCGCTCGACGGTCCGCGCCGGCCGATGCCGCTGGTGAGCGAAGCCGTGCGTGGCGAAGGCGCGGTGCTCATCGATGAGCGAGGAGAGCGCTTCCTCGCCGACACACCTGGCGGTGAACTTGCGCCTCGCGACGTCGTAGCGCGCGCCATTTGGCACCAGCTTGCCGTTGGACGCCGCGTATTCCTGGACGCACGGCAAAGTCTCGGCCCGAGATTTGGCAAGCGTTTTCCAGGCATCGCCGAATTGTGCCGGAGCGCAGGAATCGACCCAGCGACCGACCTGATCCCGGTGCGCCCGGCGGCACATTATCACATGGGCGGCGTCGCCGTAGACAGCGCCGGCCGCAGCTCCATCGAGGGATTGTGGGCCTGCGGTGAGGTGGCCTGTACCGGCCTGCACGGCGCCAACCGCCTGGCCAGCAACTCGCTCACCGAAGCGGCGGTCACCGCGAGCTGGGTTGCCGAAAGCGTTGCCGGCACGTCGTATACCCGGCGACCGCGCAGATGCTCCACATTCGTCCCTCCACGACCAGACGCTTCCGTGGTCCGCCCGATTGTCTCCGCCGCCCTGGGTATCATCCGCGACGGCGAGGCAATGCGCGAAGCGGTGGCGACCCTGCTGCCGATCGCAGCCAATAGTGTCGCTGCCTCTGGTCCGGCTTTGGTCTCACTGATGATCGCCGCGGCGGCCCTGAGGCGGGAAGAGAGTCGAGGCGCGCACTGTCGGTCCGATTTCCCGCTCCACGATGCCAACGTGCGCCCATCACGGCTGACACTGCACAGCGCAATGCGGGCCGCGGCCGCACTCGATTGCCGGGCTACCATACGGAGCACTTGATATGACTTCATTCTCCCCCCTCCCCGCGACCCTGATCGAACCGATTGTGCGCGTTGCGCTCCTCGAAGACCTGGGCAGATCCGGCGACCTGACCACCGATGCGGTTATCCCGTATGATTGCACTGCCACGTTGGTGCTCAAAGCGAGGCAGGCGGGCGTCGTTGCCGGGCTCGATCTGGTCTCGTATGCCTTCCTTCTCGTGGAACCGGCGATCAACATCCAGATCTGGCGCCCTGATGGCAGCGAGGTTGGGGCCGGGGAAACCATTGCAAGATTGTCCGGACCCGCACGAGGCCTGCTCACGGCCGAACGCACGGCCCTCAATTTCTTATGCCGGCTGAGCGGCATTGCCACTGCCACAGCGGCCATGGTTGAGGCCGTGCGCGGTCACAAGGCGAGGATTGTATCGACGCGAAAGACGACGCCCGGGCTGCGGGCATTGGAGAAATACGCCGTGCGCGTCGGCGGCGGTGCCAATCACCGGTTCGGCCTCGATGACGGCGTGCTCATAAAGGACAACCACATCGCGATCGCCGGCGATATGCGCACAGCAATAGAGCGGGCGCGCGCCGCAGCAGGGCATATGGTGAAGGTCGAGGTCGAGGTCGACACGCTGAAGCAGCTCGATGCAGCGCTCGCGATTGGTGTTGACGCGGTGCTGCTCGACAATATGTCGGTCGAGGATCTTGCCCGCGCGGTTTCTATAGTGGATGGCCGTACGATCACCGAGGCGTCCGGTCGGGTGATGCCGAAAACGGCGGCGGCGATTGCGGCGACCGGTGTCGATCTCATCTCCATGGGTTGGCTGACGCACAGCGCCCCGATCCTCGACATCGGCCTGGACATGCCGGACCACCAGAACATCTGCAAGCACTTGAACTGAGGATTACGGCGTGAGGAGCAACATCAGCTCGGCAGGCGTAGGAGGTGCTGGAAAGACGTGCCGCAGCTCGCCTTTAGCGAGTGCGCCCCAAAGCCAAGAAGGCGTACCGGACTAGCAAACAAAGGTTTGACGATGACGATTGGAATGAACTCGGAGTTCGACGTGAACCAGACCATGCAATCGGTCGACGGAACGCCTCCGCGATGGAACCGCAAAGAGGCCGAGGCCATCTACGGCATGCCATTCAACGATCTGCTGTTCCTGGCTCAGACGATCCACCGCCAGAACTTCGATCGAAACCGAGTGCAGCTGTCGCGGCTCCTTAGCATCAAGACCGGCGGGTGCCCCGAAGATTGCGGCTATTGCAGCCAGTCTGCGCATTACGAAACCGGTGTGAAGGCGTCGAAGCTGGTGGACGTCAAGCATGTCATCGACGAAGCGGCCAAGGCGCGTGATGGCGGCGCAACGCGCTATTGCATGGGCGCGGCGTGGCGAAGTCCCAAGGAGCGCGACATGGACGTTGTGGTCGCCATGATTGAGGGCGTCAAGGCCCTCGGCATGGAGACCTGCATGACGCTCGGCATGCTCGATCTTGAGCAAGCTGCTCGCCTGAAGCAGGCCGGTCTCGACTACTATAACCACAACATCGATACCTCTGAGCGCTACTATGGCGAGGTTATTTCAACCAGGACTTTTGCCGACCGGCTGAAAACGCTTGGGCACGTGCGCGCGGTTGGGATGAAAGTCTGCTGCGGCGGCATTGTCGGGATGGGAGAAGAAAAGACCGATCGCATCGACATGCTGGTCACGCTCGCGAACCTGCCCGAGCCGCCGGAAAGCGTGCCGATCAACATGCTTATTCCCATCGAAGGCACGCCGCTTGCCGCGGCCGACGCCATCGATCCGATCGATTTCGTCCGCATCGTTGCGCTCGCGCGGGTGATGATGCCGAAATCCTATGTAAGGCTGTCCGCCGGCAGGACGGCGATGAGCGACGAAACGCAGGCGCTGTGCTTCTTTGCCGGCGCCAATTCGATCTTTGTCGGCGACACGCTGCTGACGGCGGGAAATCCCGGCGAGGACAAGGATACCCTTCTGTTCCGGCGCCTCGGCATTGAGCCTATGGAACTCGCCACGCAATGAAGGAGGCAATTCTTGCCCGCTATGACGCAACCTTGCGGGGACTGGGGCGCAAGGACCGGTTGCGGACGCTCGCACCGCGCGCCGGGCTCGACTTCTCGTCGAACGACTATATCGGACTTGCCGCCTCCAAAAGACTGGGCGATGCGGTTTCGACGGCGATTGCGCGGGGCACGCCAGTGGGCGCCACCGGATCGCGGCTGTTGCGCGGCAATGCACCGGAACATGAGCAACTGGAGGCGGACGCAGCGGCATTTTTCGGAGCCGAGCGTGCACTGTTCTTCGGCAGCGGCTATATCGCCAACTTCGCTCTGCTGACGGCCCTGCCGCAGAAAGGCGACCTGCTGGTCCTCGACGAGCTCGCTCATGCCAGCATGCATGAGGGTGCCCAGGCCGGGCGCGCTGAGTTCAAGCTGGCCGCGCACAACGACGTCGACGCTGTCGAGGACGCAATCACCCGCTGGCGCGCCGAAGGCGGCATGGGGCGGGTGTGGATCGCCTTCGAAAGCCTTTACAGCATGGATGGCGACCGTGCGCCGATGGAGAGCCTGGTCGCGCTGGCTGATCGGTACCAGGCATTCATCGTCGTCGATGAAGCGCATGCCACCGGCGTCTGGGGACCGGACGGCCGGGGACTGGCCGCCGCGTATGAAGGCCGCGACAACATCGTCACGCTCCACACATGCGGCAAGGCGCTTGGCGCATCCGGCGCGCTCGTTACCGGACCGCGAACACTGTGCGACTATCTTATCAACCGGTGCCGGCCATTCATCTATGCGACCGCACCATCGCCGCTGATGGCAGTCGCGGCACGTGAGGCGCTGACTATTCTGTCTGACGAGCCTATGCGTCGTGCTCAGTTGCACGAGCGTGTCGCTTTCGCGAGCCGGCAATTGGCCGAACGCTGCGGCGTGATGCCCAGCGGCTCGCAGATCCAGCCGCTTGTGATCGGCGATAACAGCCGCACCATGGCGGTGGCGGCAGGACTGCAGGCACGCGGCTTCGACATACGCGGCATTCGCCCGCCGACAGTGCCTGAGGGTACGTCGCGCCTGCGCATTTCGCTGACTCTCAACGTCGACGAAGCCGACATTTCCGCCATGGTCGAGGCTCTCGTCGGAGTGTTGGCCACAGCATGACCAAACGCATCGTCGTCACCGGAACAGACACTGGAATTGGCAAGACAGTGTTTTCGGCCGGACTTGCCGGGCTGCTCGACGGCTTCTACTGGAAGCCGGTGCAATCGGGCCTCAACGAGGAGACCGACAGCGAGGTCGTCGCCCGGCTTTCCGGCTTGCCCGACGGACGCGTGCTGCCCGAAGTCTATCGACTGACGATGCCGCTGTCGCCGCATCGATCAGCCGAAATCGACGGCGTCGCGATCGAGGCCGACGATCTTTCATTTCCGGTCCTGCCGACACCGCTCGTCATCGAAGGCGCCGGCGGGCTGATGGTGCCGCTCAATCGACAGACAAGGTTCATTGACATATTCGAACAATGGCGGCTGCCGGTCATACTGTGCGCCCGCACCGCGCTTGGCACCATCAATCATACGCTGTTGTCGATCGAGGCCCTGAGAGCCCGCTCCATCCCGCTCATCGGCATTGCCTTCATTGGCGAAGAGGTGGCCGATACACAAAGGACAATCGTGGAATTCGGCGGCGTGCCGCAGCTGGGCAGGCTGCCGCACCTCGGTCCGCTGACGGGTGAAACGTTGAGAGATGCAATGATTTCCGGCTTCGACCTGGCCATGATTGCCGGAGGCGACTGATGGCGGAGTCTCGAGTCTGGCATCCGTTCACGCAGCACGCGCTAGAGCCCTCGCTCCCTGAAATCGTGCTGACTGAAGGCGCCTATCTCCACAAGGCCGACGGCTTCCGCATCCTCGATGCGATTTCTTCCTGGTGGGTCGTCACCCATGGCCATCGCCACCCCCGCATCATGAAGGCCATCGAGACGACCGCCTCGAGCCTCGACCAGATCATCTTCGCGGGCTTCACCCACGAGCCGGCCGAACGGCTGGCCGAGGCGCTTGTAGGCATCGCACCCGCCGGCCTCCACCGGGTGTTCTATTCCGACAGTGGCTCGACCTCAGTCGAAGTCGCGCTGAAGATGGCGCTCGGCTATTTCCGTAACATCGGCGCGTCGCGTTCGCGCATCGCCGTCATGGAGCACAGCTATCATGGCGACACCATCGGCACGATGAGCGTCGGCGCCCGTGGCGTCTTCAACGCCGCCTATGAGCCTTTGCTGTTCGAGGTCGACACCATCCCCTTCCCGGCCGCCGGGCGCGAGCAGGAAACGCTGGATCGGTTCGAGGCCGTTAGCCGCGACCGGCGCGCAGCCGCGCTGATCGTCGAGCCGCTGGTGCTTGGCGCCGGCGGCATGCTGATGTATCCGGCCTGGGTTCTTGCCGAATTGAAGAGGATCGCCGAAGCCTCCGGCACGCTCGTGATCGCCGATGAAGTGATGACCGGCTGGGGGCGCACCGGAACCATGTTTGCCTGCGAACAGGCGTCCGTCTCGCCCGACATCTTGTGCACCTCGAAAGGTCTGACCGGTGGTACCATCCCGCTGGCCGCCACGATCGCCACCGATGCCATCTTCCACGCTCACTTTTCGGAGGATCGCAAGAAGACGTTTTTCCATTCGAGCTCCTACACCGCCAATCCGATCGCCTGCGCGGCAGCACTTGCCAATGTCGAGATCTGGCGTGACGAGCCGGTGGCCGAGCGGATCGCGGTCTTGAGCGCGAGGCAGGCCGCGGGGCTGCAACGCTTCCGGGACAATCCATATTTCACCGACTGCCGGACAACCGGCACCATCGCGGCACTCGACCTACGCACCGGCTCAGCCGGTTATCTGGCCGAGATCGGGCCAAAACTGCGCGCTTTTTTCCTTGAGCGCGGCCTGTTGGTGCGCCCGCTCGGCAATGTCCTCTATCTTCTGCCGCCCTATTGCATCACCAGCGACGAATTGGACGGGCTCTATGACGCGATAGAGGAGGCCGGCGAACGCTTCGGCTCGCGGCCATGAACCTATCGTCGCGCGTTCTCGGCTTCGGCCATCATGCGCCGACGCGCAAGGTCGAGAACCCGGAAATCGAAGACCGGCTCGGGCTTGAGCCCGGCTGGATCGAGCGGCGCACCGGAATTCGCTCGCGCTTCTGGGCAACAGACGAAGACACGCTGTCGGGCCTTGCCGCCTCTGCCGGCGACATGGCGCTGACCAATGCCGGTATCGACCGCGGCGACGTCGGTCTACTCTTGCTCGCCACGTCGACGCCCGATCACCTTCTGCCGCCAAGCGCGCCGCTGGTCGCACATCGGCTGGGGCTAGGC
>NZ_RZPI01000619.1:0-3333 GCF_003998715.1 Mesorhizobium sp. M7A.F.Ca.CA.002.15.2.1 | reverse complement strand
GCGCACCGGTGCGCCGTCCGGTCACGCCTGAAGTGGCGCGTCCGGCCAAGCCGACCAAGAGCGAGGAAGATCGCCGCCGTGGCAAGCTGACGCTGAATTCGGCATTGTCCGACGAAGATGCGCGAGCCCGTTCGCTGTCGTCGATGCGTCGCCGCCAGGAAAAATTCAAGCGCGCGATGCACAATGAGCCGCGCGAGAAAGTCATGCGCGAAGTGATCCTGCCAGAGACCATCACCATCCAGGAACTGGCGCAACGCATGTCCGAGCGCGCGGTCGACCTGGTCAAGTTCTTCATGAAGCAGGGCCAGATCCTGAAGCCGGGCGACGTCATCGACGCCGACACGGCCGAGCTGGTCGCCACCGAATTCGGCCACACGGTCCGCCGCGTCGCCGAATCCGACATCGAGGAAGGCCTGTTCAACATCGCCGACAATGCCGAGGACCTGGTTTCGCGTCCGCCGGTCGTGACGATCATGGGTCACGTCGATCATGGCAAGACCTCGCTGCTCGACGCGATCCGCAACGCCAATGTCGTCTCCGGCGAAGCCGGCGGCATCACCCAGCATATCGGCGCCTACCAGGTCGAGAAGAATGGTCACAAGATCACCTTCATCGACACGCCCGGCCACGCCGCCTTCACGGCGATGCGTGCTCGTGGCGCCCAGGCGACCGACATCGCCATCCTGGTGGTTGCGGCCGATGACAGCGTCATGCCGCAGACGATCGAATCGATCAGCCATGCCAAGGCGGCCGGCGTTCCGATCATCGTGGCGATCAACAAGATCGACAAGCATGATGCCGATCCGCAGAAGGTGCGCTCCGAACTGCTGCGCCACGAGGTTTTCGTCGAATCCATGGGCGGTGAAGTTCTGGACGTCGAAGTGTCGGCGACCAAGGGCACCAATCTCGACAAACTGCTCGAGGCGATCCTGCTGCAGGCCGAAATTCTCGACCTGAAGGCCAATCCGGACCGTACCGCCGAAGGCGTCGTCATCGAGGCCCAGCTCGACAAGGGCCGTGGTCCCGTTGCCACCGTGCTGGTGCAGACCGGCACGCTGATGCCGGGCGACATCCTCGTTGCCGGCAATGAATGGGGCCGGGTGCGTGCGCTGGTCAACGATCGTGGCGTGCAGATCAAGGAAGCGCCGCCGGCGATGCCGGTGGAAGTGCTTGGCTTGCAGGGCACCCCGCAGGCCGGCGATCGCTTCGCCGTGGTCAACAACGAGGCCCGTGCCCGCGAGATCACCGAATACCGCCAGCGTCTGGCGCGCGAGAAGGCGGTTGCCAAGCATGCCGGCCAGCGCGGTTCGCTCGAGCAGATGATGTCGCAGTTGCAGACAAGCGGGCTGAAGGAATTCCCGCTGGTCATCAAGGGCGACGTGCAGGGCTCGATCGAGGCGATCAACGCCGCACTCGACAAGCTCGGTACCGACGAAGTGCGTGCACGCATCGTCCATGCTGGCGCCGGCGCCATCACCGAAAGCGACGTGTCGCTGGCCGAGACTTCGGGTGCCGCGATCATCGGCTTCAACGTCCGCGCCAACGTCCAGGCACGTGCCGCTGCAGCGGCGGCTGGCATCGAGATCCGCTACTACTCGATCATCTACAACCTTGTGGATGACGTGAAGGCGGCTCTGTCGGGCCTGTTGTCGCCGGAGCGTCGCGAGACTTTCATCGGCAATGCGCAGATCCTCGAAATCTTCGACATCACCAAGGTCGGCAAGATCGCCGGCTGCCGTGTCACCGAAGGCAAGGTCGAGCGTGGTGCGGGCGTGCGCCTGATCCGCGACAACGTCGTCATCCACGAAGGCACGCTGAAGACGCTGAAGCGCTTCAAGGACGAAGTTTCGGAAGTCCCCGGCGGCCAGGAGTGCGGCATGGCCTTCCAGAACTACGAGGACATGCGCGTCGGCGACGTCATCGAGTGCTTCCGCGTCGAGATGGTGACCCGGACACTCTGAGTTCGAGTGACTTGTCCATACCGGGCGGTGGTCGAAAGGCCGCCGCCCCAAGTCTATTGAGAATGCCCATATGAGACATGCGGCACGGTTCCATCCCGCGCCTCACGCTTTCAGGATTGAGAAAAATGCCCCGTCCAACCGCATCCAGCCCATCCCAGCGCATGCTGCGCGTCGCCGAACAGGTGCGCCATGCGCTATCCGAAACCCTGCAGCGCGGCGAGATCATCGATCCGCTGATCGAGAACACCGTGGTGTCGGTCTCGGAAGTGCGCATGTCGCCCGATTTGAAGGTCGCTACCGCTTTCGTCTCGCCGCTCGGCGCCAAAGATGCCGATGCGGTGGTCGAGGCGTTGAACAAGCATGCGAAATTCGTCCGTGGCCGTGTCTCCGGCGCGCTGCGGCAGATGAAGTTCATGCCGGAGTTCCGCTTCAAGCTCGACACCTCCTTCGACAATTTTGCCAGGATCAACGACCTCTTGAAATCGCCGGAAGTGGCGCGCGATTTGGGTCCTGAGGACCAGGAAAACGCAGACCAGGACAAAGACGACAACAAGGACACCGAATAGTGGCGCGTCGCGGCAAGAAGAAGGGCCGGCCGATCTCGGGCTGGCTGATCCTGGACAAGCCGGTCGGCATGGGCTCGACCGAAGCCGTCTCCAAGATCAAATGGCTGTTCCAGGCGGAAAAGGCCGGCCATGCAGGCACGCTCGACCCGCTGGCGTCCGGCATGCTGCCGATCGCGCTTGGCGAGGCTACCAAGACCGTGCCTTACGTGCAGGACGGCGCCAAAATCTATCGCTTCACCGTTGCCTGGGGACAGGAGCGTTCGACCGATGACCTCGAAGGTCCGGTGACGAAAGAATCCGACCTGCGTCCGTCGGAAGCCCAAGTGCTCGCCCTGCTGCCGAAATACACCGGCGTCATCATGCAGACGCCGCCGCAATTCTCGGCCATCAAGATCGCAGGCGAGCGCGCCTATGATCTGGCCCGCGACGGCGCGACGGTCGACATACCCGCGCGAGAGATCGAGATCGGCCGTCTGGACGTTGTCGAGCATGGCGCCGACCATACTGTTTTCGAGGTCGAGTGCGGCAAGGGCACCTATGTGCGCTCGCTGGCCCGCGACATGGGCCGCGACATCGGCTGCTTCGGTCACATCTCCGAATTGCGCCGGGTCGAGGTCGAGCCGTTCACCTCGGAAGACTTCGTCACCATCGCCGAACTGGAAGCCGCCCGTTTCGGTGTGGAGGAGGTCGACAGCTCGGACACGACAGAAGCCGCTGACAAGGCAGAGGCTGCCGACAAGGTGGAAGCGCCAATCGACTTCGACGCCATCGATGCGCTTCTGGTCGACACATCGGCTGCCCTCGAT
>NZ_RZPI01000618.1:0-3341 GCF_003998715.1 Mesorhizobium sp. M7A.F.Ca.CA.002.15.2.1 | reverse complement strand
ATCGTGCCGAAAACGGCCAGCGAGGCGTTGCGGCCAGAGGCCGGCACGCCGCCGCCGAAGCGCTCGCGTGCGTCACGCAGCCAGGTCGTCGTGTTCATGAACTTCGTCATCTCCTCGGTGATGCTGGTGGTTCTGGCGGCCGGCGTCGCGGTCTATTTCGGCAAGCAGGAATTCACCGAGCCCGGACCCTCCGCTAATGGCGATACCTTCCTGGTCAAGCCGAACACCGGCGTCCAGGATATCGCCGACCAGCTCGAACGCCGCGGACTGATCAGTGATGCCCGGGTATTCCGCCTTGGCGTGCGCGCCTTCGGCAATGATTCGGCGCTGAAAGCCGGCGAGTACGAGATCAAGCCCAGGGCTTCCATGCGCGATATCATGGAGCTTCTGAAGAGCGGCAAGTCGGTGATGTATTCGCTGACCATCCCTGAAGGACTGACTGTCGACCAGGCATTGCAGCGCATCGCCAAGGAGACTGCCTTGAGCGGCGACATGCCGGCAACCACGCCGCCGGAGGGCAGCCTCGCCACCGACACGCTGCGCTTCACGCGCGGCGCGACACGCCAGCAGATGGTCGACAAGCTGCTTGCGGATCAGAAGAAGCTGGTTGACGATGTCTGGCAGCGGCGCGCGCCGGACCTGCCGCTGGCCAACGTCGAGGAGTTCGTCACGCTGGCTTCGATTGTCGAGAAAGAGACGGGCAAGGGTGACGAGCGTTCACGGGTTGCCGCCGTCTTCCTGAACCGGCTTGCCAAGGGCATGCGCCTGCAATCCGATCCGACCATCATCTACGGGCTGTTCGGCGGCAAGGGAAAGCCGGCGGACCGGCCGATCTACCAGTCGGATATCCAGAAACAGACCCCCTACAACACCTATGTGATCAACGGCTTGCCGCCGACGCCGATCGCCAATCCGGGTCGTGCAGCGCTGGAGGCGGTGGCCAATCCGTCGAAGACCGACGACCTCTATTTCGTCGCCGACGGCACCGGTGGGCACGTCTTTGCCGCGACGCTGGACGAGCACAACGAGAATGTCGCCCGCTATCGCGCTCTGCAGAAGAAGCAGGCGGATGACGTCGCCAAAGCCGCCAAGACGACCGGCGGCGGCGACAGCGATGCCGTCAAGCCGGCGGACGGTGGGCCGGCCGACAGTGGGCCTGCTGACGGTGCCGACGACAGCGGCGGTGACGCGGGCGCTGCCCAGTAGAATGAAGAAAGGCGTTGCCCGACAGGCGACGCCCTGACATTTGCAAGAGCGCCGCGCGTCCGATTTCGACGCGCCTGCGGCGCAGTCATTTTCAAGCCGCACTTGCTCTGTCCGGAAAGCCGGTTCGGGGCAATGTGCCAGGGACGTGTGGGCGATATGAATTTGCAGAGCATGACCGGTTTTGCACGTGCCGTCGCCGAGCACGAAGGCACTTCGATCGCCTGGGAGGTCAAGTCCGTCAACGGCAAGAGCGTCGAAGTACGGCTGCGGCTGCCGCAAGGCTTCGAGCGGTTGGAACCGGCTGTCCGGCAGATACTTCAGAAACGTTTTGCACGCGGCAATTTTCAGGCGACGCTGACCATCGGCCGTGCCGTCGGCGCGCAGGCGCAGCCGGTCGTCAACGAAGCCTTCCTGAAGGACCTGGCCGGGCTCGCCAAGCGGCTGCAGGAGCAGTTCGGCGTTGCTGCGGCGACCTCGGATGGACTGCTGTCGCTGCGCGGCGTGCTCGACATTCCCGAAACTGTCGAAACCGAGGAGGCGAGGGCCGCGCTCGATGCCGCGATCATGGCCGCGCTCGAAGTGGCCTTGAACGGGCTTGAACAGGCACGGCAGGGCGAAGGGGCCGCGCTGGCTTTGCTGCTGTCGGGTCATATCGACACAATCGAGGCGCTGACGCTGCGGGCAGAAGTGGATCCATCCCGCGAGACCGCGGTGATCCGGGAACGCATCGCCGAGCAGGTCAGGCTGCTGATGGACGCTTCCGCCAATTTGGATGCCACCCGACTGCACATGGAGGCCGCGTTCCTGGCCACCAAGGCCGATATTCGCGAAGAGATCGACCGGCTGAAAACGCATGTCGCATCCGGCCGGGCACTGCTGGTGGGCGGCGGCGCGGTCGGTCGCAAGCTCGATTTTCTGGCACAGGAATTTAACCGCGAATCGAATACGCTGTGTTCCAAGTCGAATGCCGCCGCCATCACCGCGATCGGGCTGGACCTGAAGGCGGTGGTCGACCAGTTTCGTGAACAGATCCAGAATCTGGAGTAGCCGATGGTTGCCAAGGATTTGGGGTCCCGCATTCGCCGCCGGGGCCTGATGCTCGTCCTGTCGTCGCCGTCCGGCGCCGGCAAGTCGACGATCGCGCGCAATCTTCTGGAAAGCGATTCCAGCCTCGAACTGTCGGTCTCGGTCACCACCAGGCCGCGCCGCGGCAGCGAGATCGAAGGCGTCCACTATCATTTCCGGACGATGCGCGAATTCGAGCGGCTTCGTGATTCAGACGCGCTGCTGGAGTGGGCCGAGGTGCATGGCAATTGCTATGCGACACCGCGCGAGCCTGCCGAACTGGCGCTGTCTGAAGGGCGCGACATGCTGTTCGACATCGACTGGCAGGGCGCCCAGCAGCTCAAGGAGAAGATGCGCGCCGACATCGTCTCGATCTTCATCCTGCCGCCATCGATGAAGGAGTTGAAGGCACGGCTGAAGCGCCGCGCCGAAGACCAGGAAGCGGTGATCGAAACGCGGTTGAAAAACGCCCGCAACGAGATCGAGCACTGGAAGGAATATGATTTCGTCATCGTCAATGACGACCTCGACCGCGCCTTCGCCGAAGTGCGCGGCATCGTCGTCGCCGAGCGGCTGAGACGCGACCGCCGGCCAGGCCTGTTCGATTTCGTCTCGGGACTGTTGGACGAGAAGACGGGTTGAGGCTGTGAAGCGCCAATCTCCCCCACGAGGGGGCAGATCGGCAGCTTCTTACACCGCGTTTGTCAACCTTACAAACTCCTCGACGCTGAGCGTCTCGGCGCGGCGTGTCGGATCGATGCCGGCGCGGTCGAGCAGGGCCTCGCCGCCGAGGCTCTTAACGCTTTGCCGCAGCATCTTGCGACGTTGGCCGAAGGCGGCTTCTGTGACGCGGCCGAGTTTCTTCACCTCGGTGGGCAGGGGCATCGGGCGCGGCACAAGATGCACCACCGAGGAGGTGACCTTTGGCGGCGGCGTGAATGCCTGTGGCGGTACGTCGAAGGCGATCCTCGCCTCCGTCCGCCAGCCGGCAAGAACCCCCAGCCGGCCATAGCTGTCGCTGCCGGCGGGAGCGACGATGCGCTCGGCCACCTCGCGCTGGAACATCAGAG
>NZ_RZPI01000617.1:0-3380 GCF_003998715.1 Mesorhizobium sp. M7A.F.Ca.CA.002.15.2.1 | reverse complement strand
GGGGGGGGTGTTGGTGACGATAAGCCGTGCGGCGCTGGCGGGGGAAGTGTCGATGTGTTTGAAGCCGACACCAAAATTGCAAAGTATTCTTGCCCTGACCCCGCCTGCAAAGAGATCCGCGCCAAGCCGATCGGTTACGGTCGGCAGCACGGCATCGGCAAGCAGCAGGGCCTGGCGAAGCTCTTGTTGCTCATAGGGCCGATCGGCTTCATTCAGCGTGACATCGAAATGGTCGCCAAGGCGCTGTTCGACCTCATGCGGCCAGCGCCGGGTAACGATTACCTTCGGTTTGCTCATGGCTACGATCCTCTCAAGCCGCGCGTTCGTGCCGCGGCTGCAAGGTCCGGCCGATCTCGGCGCGGTACCATTCCTGCGCAGCGGCAACACCGGAGCCGGCCTCGATTCGGGCTCCGGCGTCGCGTAACGACATTTCCGCCGAGGCCAGGGCGGCGAGGCACATGACCTCGTTGAGGTCGCCGAGATGGCCGATGCGGAACACGCGGCCAGCCACCTTGCTGAGGCCCGCGCCGAAGGATGTGCGATATCTGGAATATCCGTTGGCGATGACCTGTCTGGCATCGACATCCTCGGGGACGACGATCGCCGAAACCGTATCCGACCACCATTTTTCCTCGTTGGCGCAGAGCTTTAGTCCCCACGCATGCACGCCGCGGCGCACACCTTCGGCGAGCCGGTGGTGCCGGGCAAAAATCTGCTCCAGTCCCTCGGCAAAGATAAGGTCGAGGCTGGCTCTCAGGCCAAGCAGCAACTGCGTTGGCGGCGTATAGGGGAAGAAGCCGGTCTTGGACGAAGCCTGCATATCCTCGAAGCTGAAATAGCAACGCTCCATGCGCGACTGCTTGTGCGCTTCCAGACCCTTGGCGCTCACCGCCAGGATGCCGAGACCGGCAGGCAGCATCAGCCCTTTCTGCGAACCGGTGATGGCGAGGTCGACGCCCCATTCGTCCATCCGGAAATCGATCGAGCCGATCGAACTGACGCCGTCGACGAACAGCAGCGCATCGTGAGCCGTTTCGTCGAGCGCGGCACGCACGCCGGCGACGTCGGACGTCACGCCGGTCGCGGTCTCGTTGTGGGTGGCGAATACCGCCTTGATCTTGCTGCCCTTGTCGTCGCCCAGCCGTTGCCGATAGGCGTCGAGCGGAACCCCCTCACCCCATTCGACATCGATGCAATCGACCTCAAGTCCAAGGCGCTCGGCCATGTCGACCCACAGGTGCGAGAACTGGCCGAAGCGCGACATCAGCACCCGGTCGCCGCGGCTGAGCGTGTTGGAGATTGCCGCTTCCCAGGCGCCGGTGCCTGAGCCCGGAAAGATGAAGACGCTGCCGGTTTCGGTCTTGAAGATCTGCTTCAGGTCGCGAAACAAGGGCAGCACCAGTTCCGGAAAATCCGGTGCGCGCATATCCTGCATCGGCACGTTCATGGCCCGCCGCACAGCGTCGGGAATGTTGGTCGGACCCGGGATAAAGAGATGCGCCGTTCCATTTTTCATGATCTGGTTCTCCTGTTGATATGAGCATCGCCACACACGGGTCGGTGTTGCCGCCTTACGCGAACACAACCGTTTTTCGTCCGTTGATCATCACGCGGGCTTCGAGGTGCCGTTTGATCGCACGCGCCAGAACGCGGCTTTCGATGTCACGGCCGGCCGCGATAAAATCCTCGACGCTCATGGAATGCGTTACCCGCTCGGTTTCCTGCTCGATGATCGGCCCCTCGTCGAGTTGGGCGGTCACATAGTGAGCCGTGGCGCCGATCAGCTTCACTCCGTGCTCGAAAGCCTGGTGATACGGCCGCGCGCCCTTGAAGCTTGGCAGGAACGAATGGTGGATGTTGATGACCTTGCCGAACAGGCGCCCCGCGAGGTCGTCGGAATACACTTGCATGTAGCGAGCCAGGACGACGAGGTCGGCGCCGACGTCCTCGATCACCGCCAGTATCCGGCCTTCCTGTTCCTGCTTGTTCTCCTTCGAGATGGGCAAGACGTGGTAGGGAATGCCAGCCCATGCCGCAGTTTCGCGGCTGTCTTCGTGGTTGGAGATGATCGCTGCGACCTCGGCTTCGAGCCAGCCAACACGGATCTGGTAGATGAGGTGAAGCAATGCATGGTCAAACTTCGAGACCATGATGACGATTTTCGGCCGACGGCTCCGCTCAAGCAGGCGGCTGCTCAGGCCGAAGCGATCCACCACAGGCGCAAGTCCCTTGGTGATGGCATCGGCAGACACCCAGGCGGGCGCCGAAAAGGCAATGCGCATGAAGAAACGGTTCGAGGCCCTGTCCCAATGCTGGCTGCTTTCAGCAATGTTCGTGCCAAGGTTGGCGAGTTCGGTCGTCACTGCCGCTACGATCCCGGCCTGGTCTTCGCAGGACAGCGTCAGAATGAACGACAGTCGAAGCGCTGCACAATTCATCGTTCGTTGACCCGCGGCCAGCACGCCTCGCGATAATCGGCGAACCAGGCAAGCGTCTTTTCCCATCCGCCGAATGGGAAGAAATGGAGGTGTAGTGGCGCGGTCGGCGCCGGGTAGCTTGCCGCCATGGTTTGTAAGATCTCGGCTGGGTTCCGGTCGGCCACGATGTTGAAGAGGCCGCTGGCGGAACGCCGCAGCGCCGCGATCGAAGGGCCGACACCGCACATCATGGCGAACCGGATGAGTTTGGTAAGGCTGGTCACACCGGCCAGACCAACATGAACCGGCAGCCCGGGATGCGCCGTATGCAGACTGCTCGCCCAGGCGGCGATCATGTCGCCATCGAAGGCGAATTGCGATACGACCCTGGCTTCCAGCGACCGCTCGGCACAGATGTCGAGCTTGCGCCGCAATGCGTCCGTCAGCACGGCTTCGACGATGCTTGGATGCCCTTCCGGATAGCCGGCAACGAAGGCGGTTCGTATCGCACTGTCTTTGACCACGGGATGGGCGAGCAACTGGGTTGCCTCTCCCAACGGCCCCGGAAAGAGAGCCGGATTGCCGCCAAGAAAGAGCGCTTCGCTTATCCCGTTTCGACTGTGGGCGGTGACAAGATCGACATAGTCCTGCTCCGAATTGAAGTTCCGCGCGCCCAGATGTGGCACCGGCACAAAGCCCAACTCCTTGATCCGGCGCGCTGCTTCGATTTGCAAAGCCTCGGGCTTGCCGGGAAGGTGAGTAAGAAAGACGCGCGAGCCAAGCGGGAAGCAGTCGGCTGGTGGCGCAAAGGTGCGTGCCTGCGCCGGTGCCAGTTCGATCGACACCTCCGCGTCGAACACAAATGTAGCCGAACCTCGCGTCTGGATAAGCTCTTGGCGCATGTCGTTCATGATCTTTCCAGGTCTCTCCCGACCAGCTTCACGATTTCGCGGCACCGTAGGC
>NZ_RZPI01000616.1:0-3389 GCF_003998715.1 Mesorhizobium sp. M7A.F.Ca.CA.002.15.2.1 | reverse complement strand
CGCCGAAGCCATGCGAGGTGCCGCGATCCCAAGTCAACTGACCGGCTCCACTCCACTGATCGTTGAACTTGTGGCCGATACCACCTGATACGGTCCAGCCATCACGATACATCAGGTCAAGGGAGGTTGCCTCTGCCGGGCCGTTGGTGAAGCAAAGTGAGGACGGAGCCCCCACCGGGCAGATAGGAACGCTCTGCAGCAAACTCCAGTTCACCCACTTGATCGAACCGAAGGCAAGCCAGCCGGGAGCGATACCCGACTGCAACTTCAGCTCCACGGAATCAGGCATGTACTGTGTTGATCCGTAAATATCGGTAACGCCTCTGCCAATACTGGTGAGGTCGAGCGCACCCGAGATATTGTCGAGCTTGACTTTCGAATTGTAGACAAGGCTCGCGCGCAACGCGATGTCGGGGATTTCATAAGCGACGCCTGCGCGCCAACCCCAGCCACTGGCCTCGAGATCGACACGGCCTGTCAATGCTGGGAGTACGTTTACCAAGCTTTCTTTGAATCCCGAGATGTCTTGGTAAAACAGCCCGCCGATAAAACGAAGTTGGCCCTTGCCCGCATCAAATTTATAAGAGCATGTACCAGCGTAGTTGTTGCTCTTGATATCGGTTTCCGTATTGGAAAGCGCACCATTCCACATGCCAGGTGCGGTATGCGCGCCCCAGGGCTGCGAATAATCGACCATACAATCCACGCCTTGCACGACCTGGACCTTCATTCCCACGCGCGGAACCCAATAGCCCTCGGCTCCGTCGGCCGAGGTGCCCAAGCCGAGATCGGCTCCGCCTGGACCGCGCGCATTCTCGTACTTGCGGTCCGGCATCACATAGGTCGCTTCCGCTTCGGTCGCGAACGGAGCCGGATCGAACAGCAGATCGATATCGTAGCCGCCACGCTCCAGGCCGCCGGCATGTGCCGGATTCATCGCCGTCCCGATCAAAGCCAGCGAAAAGCAGCCCGCCCCCAGCAGCGCCTTCAGTCGCAGAATAGTCATGAAATGTCCTCCCCGAATTCGAGTGCACCAAGCTAGAACCAATTCAGGTTAACGGTGCAACAACGAATTCGCGGGCGTACATGTACACACTGGCCAGCCGCATTTTCGAGGAAATGCAACCGGGTGCGGCAAGGCCGAAAAATGGTCTGTGAAGGCTGAGCGGCTCTCAAAAAACAGGGAGAACCATCCAAAAAGGCTCGAAAACAGGCCTTTTTTGGGCTCCAGGAGCCCCATTGTTACATTATGGCAACAATGGGGCTAAAACTTCCGTTTACGTCAATATTAACGCAACGGAATGCTGATTTTCCAGGCGGAAAACCAGCATTTTAGAGGGGTCTAAAGTCTCCCGAATCTACCCTCAGCCGGCGTCGCGAACCCTGGCCAGCGCGATCGACAGCTTGTCCTGTGCATCGCGGTATTCGGCGAGCTTTTCACGCTCGGCATCGACGATCTCGGCCGGCGCGCTGGCCACGAACCTCTCGTTCGACAGTTTCTTGTGCAGGCGCGCGATCTCCTCGGTCACCTTGGCCAGTTCCTTCTGCAACCGTGCAGCCTCGGCGGCGAGGTCGATCAGGCTGCCAAGCGGCAGGCAGATCGTCGCCTCGTTGAGCACGATCTGCGCCGAACCCTTGGGCGCGATATCGGCAAGCGAGATGTCGCCGACCCGCGCCAGCCGCTTGATCGCCGACTCCTCGCGAACGAGGCGCTCGCGTGTCACATCGTTGGCGCCGACCACGACGAGCGGTGCGATGGCTGCCGGCGGCACGTTCATCTCCGAACGCACGGAGCGGATGCCGGAGACGAGGTCGACCAGCCAATTGATGTCGGCTGCAGCCTCGGCGTCTTCGAAGTCCGGTGACGGCCACGTGGCATGGCACAGCAGCGAGGGGCGTTGCTTGCCTTCGCCAGCGGTCTGCGCCCACAGTTCCTCGGTCATGAACGGCATCATCGGATGCAGCAGCTTGTAGATCTCGTCGAGCACGAAGGCGACGCAGGCTCGGCTTTCGGCTTTGGCCGCCTCGTCGGTTCCCATGAACACCGGCTTCAGCAGTTCCAGGTACCAGTCGCAGAACAGGTTCCAGACGAAGCGGTAGGCGGCGCCCGCCGCCTCGTTGAAGCGGTATGAGGTGATGCCGTCGGTGATCTCGCGCGCCGCCCGCGTCAGCTCGGTGAGGATCCAGCGGTTGACCGCCAGCTTGGCGTCGTTCAGCCAGAAATCGTCATTGCGCGCGACCTCGTTCATCTCGGCAAAACGCGTCGCGTTCCACAGCTTGGTGCCGAAATTGCGATAGCCGGCGATGCGCGCCGGATCGAGCTTCACGTCGCGGCCTTGTGCCGCCATCACCGTCAGGGTGAAGCGCAGCGCATCGGCGCCGTATTCGTCGATCAGGTCGAGCGGATCGATGACGTTGCCTTTCGACTTCGACATCTTGGCGCCGTTCTTGTCGCGCACCAGCGCATGGACATAGACGGTGTGGAACGGCTCCTCGTCCATGAAGTGCAGGCCCATCATCATCATGCGGGCGACCCAGAAGAAGATGATATCGAAGCCTGTCACCAGCACGTCGGTCTGGTAGTAGGTCTTCAGCTCGGGAGTCTCATCAGGCCAACCCAGCGTCGAGAACGGCCACAGCGCCGACGAGAACCAGGTGTCCAGCACGTCCTCGTCGCGGGTCAGGATCTCGCCCGGCTTGAAGTTCTCCAGCTTGTCCTCGACCCAGGCCTTCCACGGTCCTTCCAGCGCCAGATAGAATTCGATCGCGGCGCTCAGCGCCTCTTCCTCGGTCTTCTCGACGAAGACGCGCCCATCCGGCCCGTACCAGGCCGGAATCTGGTGGCCCCACCAGAGCTGGCGCGAGATGCACCAGGGCTGGATGTTCTCCATCCAGTCGAAATAGGTCTTTTCCCAGTTCTTCGGCACGAAGTTCGTGCGACCTTCGCGCACTGAAGCGATTGCCGGTTTGGCCAGCTCCGCCGCATTGGCATACCATTGCTCGGTCAGGAACGGCTCGATCGGCACGCCTCCGCGATCGCCATGCGGCACCGCATGGCGATGCGGCTCGACCTTTTCGAGGAAGCCGCCCTCTTCCATCAGCTCGACGATCTTCTTACGCGCGACGAAGCGATCGAGGCCGTCGAGTTCGTCCCAGACCGCCTGGCGCTCCGGCGTCACCTCGAGGCCGGCAAGGAAATCCTCATTGTCCCTGAGACTTACCGCCGCCTCCGTGGTCAGGATATTGATCGCCGGCAGCTTGTGGCGCTTGCCGACCTCGAAATCGTTGAAGTCGTGCGCCGGCGTGATCTTGACCGCGCCCGAACCTTTTTCCGGATCGGAATACTCATCCGCCACCACGGGAATCCTGCGGCCGACGATCGGCAGGAC
>NZ_RZPI01000615.1:0-3390 GCF_003998715.1 Mesorhizobium sp. M7A.F.Ca.CA.002.15.2.1 | reverse complement strand
CCGGAAATGCGGGCGCTGGCCGAAGCGCTGCCGGCTGACATCAAGACGGAATACCGCGCCGGTGTCGAGGAGCTGAAGCCGGTGCTGCTTGCCGCGCTCAAGCCGGGTGACGTGGTGATGATCAAATCGTCGAAGGGCATCGGTTTTGCAAAACTGGTCGATGCGCTGCTGGGCAAATTCCCGGCTGAATCGACAACCAGAAAACAGACCTAGGTCGGGGGACGAAAGCGCATGTTCACACTGCTCGTCGATTTTGCGGACAAGGTCTCGGTCTTCAATGTCTTCCGCTACATCACCTTCCGCACCGGTGGGGCGCTGATCACGTCGGCGCTGATCGTCTTCATCTTTGGACCGACCATCATCAATTCGCTGCGGCTGCGGCAAGGCAAGGGCCAGCCGATCCGCGCCGACGGGCCGCAGACACATTTCAAGAAGGCCGGCACGCCGACCATGGGCGGGCTGATGATCCTGTCGGGCATCATCGGCTCGTCGCTTTTGTGGGCGAACCTGTCGAGCATCTATGTCTGGGTGGTGCTGCTGGTGACGCTGGGCTTCGGCTCGATCGGCTTTTACGACGACTATCTGAAGGTCACCAAGCAGTCGCATCTCGGCTTTTCCGGCAAGGCACGGCTGGCGCTGGAATTCGTCATCGCCGGCATCGCCGCTTGGGTGATCATGCACAATGGCCAGGCGCCGTTCTCGTCGTCGCTGACTTTTCCCTTCGCCAAGGAATTCATCGTCAATCTCGGCTGGTTCTTCATTCCGTTCTCCTGCTTCGTCATCGTCGGCGCCGGCAATGCGGTGAACCTGACCGACGGCCTTGACGGCCTGGCGATCGTGCCGATCATGATCGCGGCTGCCTCCTTCGGCGTCATCGCCTATCTCTCCGGCAACGCCGTGTTCGCCGAATATCTGCAGATCCATTTCGTGCCCGGCACCGGTGAACTCGCGGTCGTGCTCGGTGCGGTCATCGGCGCTGGCCTCGGCTTCCTCTGGTTCAACGCGCCGCCGGCGGCTATCTTCATGGGCGACACCGGCTCGCTGGCCATGGGCGGCCTGATCGGCACGGTCGCCGTCGCCACCAAGCACGAGATCGTGCTGGTCATCGTGGGCGGATTGTTCGTCGTCGAAATCCTGTCGGTCATCATTCAGGTCGGCTATTTCAAGATGACCGGCAAGCGGGTGTTCCTGATGGCGCCGATCCACCATCATTTCGAAAAGCTCGGCTGGACCGAAAGCCAGGTGGTGATCCGCTTCTGGATCATCGCCGTCATCCTGGCGCTGGTCGGCCTGTCGACCCTCAAGCTGAGATAGGAAGCCCTTTGATCCCCGCCGCATCCTTTTCAGGCAAGCGCGTTTCGCTCTTCGGGCTTGGTGGCTCGGGGATCGCGACGGCGCGCGCGCTGATCGAGGGCGGCGCGGACGTGCTGGCCTGGGACGACAATCCCGACAGTGTGGCCAAGGCCGCCATTGCCGGTATCGCGACCGCTGATTTGCGCGGCGCCGACTGGGCGAAATTCTCGGCCTTCGTGCTGTCGCCTGGTGTGCCGCTGACGCATCCCAAGCCGCATTGGACGGTGGAACTGGCGCGCGGCTCAGGCGTCGAGATCATCGGCGACATCGAGCTTTTCTGCCGCGAGCGGGTGCTGAGCGCGCCGACAGCGCCTTTCATCGCCATCACCGGCACCAACGGCAAGTCGACGACGACCGCGCTGACCGCGCACATCCTGAAAGCCGCGGGACGGGATGCCCAGATGGGCGGCAATATCGGCCGCGCGGTGATGACGCTCGATCCGCCCGAGCCCGATCGGCACTATGTCGTCGAGTGTTCGTCCTACCAGATCGACCTCGCGCCCTCGATCAATCCGACGGCCGGCATCCTGCTCAACCTGACGCCCGATCATCTCGACCGCCACGGCACCATGCAGCACTACGCCGCGATCAAGGAGCGGCTGGTGGCCGGCAGCGAGACGGCGATCGTCGGCATCGACGATTCCTGGTGCGCGCAGATTGCCGAGCGGCTGGAGCGGGCGGGGCGGCATGTCATCCGCATTTCCAAGCGCCTGCCGCTGACCGACGGCTATTTCGCCGATGGCAGCAATTTGATGGAAGCTGTGCACGGCCGTTACAGCCGTGTCGCCTTCCTCGAAGGCATCGGCTCCTTGCGTGGCCAGCACAATGCCCAGAACGCTCTGGCTGCGGTCGCCGCTTGCCTCAAGGTCGGGCTGGAGCTTGGCGAGATCCAGTCGGGGCTGGAAAGCTTTCCCGGCCTCGCGCACCGCATGGAGCAGGTCGGCCGCAAGGACCATGTGCTGTTCATCAACGATTCCAAGGCGACCAATGCCGATGCTGCGGCGCCGGCGCTGTCGAGCTTCGCGCGCATCTACTGGATCGCCGGCGGCCTGCCCAAGGAAGGCGGCATCGAACCCTTGCGCGGTTTCTACCCGCGCATCGCCAAGGCCTATCTGATCGGCGAGGCGGCGCCGGCGTTTTCGGCGACGCTGGGCGAGGCCGTGCCCTACGAGATTTCAGGCACGCTGGCCGCGGCGGTCGAGCACGCCGCGCATGATGCGGCTAAGGACGACAGCGGCGAGGCGGTGGTGCTGCTGTCGCCGGCCTGCGCCAGCTTCGACCAGTTCAAGAATTTCGAAGTTCGCGGCGAAGCCTTCAGGCAAGCTGCGAATGCTATCGAGGGTGTGAAACCCATCGGAGGGGCACGATAATGCAGAGCCGTCTCGACAAAAGTCCGGTTGCGACCTGGTGGTGGACGATCGATCGCTGGTTCCTGGCGGCGTTCCTGTCGCTGATGGGCCTCGGTATCGTGCTGTCCTTCGCGGCGAGCCCGGCGGTCGCCGAACGCATCGGCCTCGACAGTTTCCACTTCGCCACCAGGCAGATCATCTTCACCGTACCGGCGCTCGGCGTGATGCTGGCTGTGTCGTTCCTCGATTCCAGGCAGATCCGGCGCATGGCGCTGATCATGCTGTGCCTGATGCTGGTGCTGATGGTGGCGGTGCTCTACATCGGCGTCGAGGTGAAGGGCGCACGCCGCTGGGTGTCGCTTGCCGGCCTGTCGATCCAGCCGTCGGAATTTTTGAAACCAGCCTTCGTCATCATGTGCGCCTGGCTTTTCGCTGAGCACAAGCGCCAGCCCGACATTCCCGGCAATCTGTTCGCCATGTTGCTGCTGGTACTGGTCGTGTCGCTGCTGGTGGCGCAACCGGATCTCGGCCAGACCATGCTGACGACCGGCACCTGGGGCATCATGTTTTTCATGGCCGGGCTGCCCTGGCTGTGGATCGTTGCGCTGGGTGCCGCCGGCGTCGGCGGCGTTTTCGCCGCCTATACGGTGTTCCCGCACGTTGCCTTGCGCATCGACAAGTTTCTTAC
>NZ_RZPI01000614.1:0-3397 GCF_003998715.1 Mesorhizobium sp. M7A.F.Ca.CA.002.15.2.1 | reverse complement strand
GCCGAGGGGCGCGGCCAGACTGCCAACGAGCGCCGGCGTGAGGAAGGCCAGAAACTGCAGACGCAGTTGCAGCCCGGCACCGCCCTGATCCTGCTCGACGAACGCGGCAAAAGCTTTTCCTCGGAAGATTTCGCCGGGCGCCTCGGCCTGTTGCGTGACGGTGGCCGCAAGGCGCTGATCATCGCCATCGGCGGCGCCGACGGCCACGATCAGTCGCTGCGCGACCAGGCCGAACTGGTGATGTCGTTCGGATTGCTGACATGGCCGCATCAACTGGTGCGCGTGATGCTGGGAGAGCAGCTTTATCGTGTGGCCACTATCCTTTCGGGACATCCCTACCATCGCTCGTAAGCCGGTGAATTGGTGCGACACACCCGGATTTCCGCCCCAATGCCAACGTAACATTGCATCGAGTGGGCGGTTTCGAACATGGTTGATTGTTCGTTAACGAAGCCACGCATAGAGTCGGGCTTCAATGTCTGAAGACAGAAAATCAAGAACGGGCTCATGGCGCGCGCGCTGCGGAATCGCGGCGGCGGTGCTTGTGCTGTCGCTGCATGCGGGGCGGGCGGAAAACACGCTCGACCTGGCTCCCGATCCGGACCAGAGCCGGGCCGAATATGAACGGGTCTCGAAGGAGATCACGCTGTCGTCGGAACGATTGGCCAAGCTCTCCGCCGACATCGCGACGATCAAGAAGGATCACGCCTCGATCACCGCCGCATTGATCCAGTCGGCGATGACCGAGCAGAAGCTCGGCCAGGACATCGAGGACATCGGCGCCAGGCTGGAAGGGTTGAAGGGCCAGGAACAGAAGATCCGCGCCTCGCTGATGGCGCGGCGCGACGTTCTGGCCGAAGTGCTGGGCGCGCTGCAGCGCATGGGCCTCAACCCGCCGCCGGCGATCCTGGTCAAGCCCGAGGACGCGCTGTCGTCGGTGCGCAGCGCCATCCTGCTCGGCGCGGTGGTGCCGGAACTGCGCCAGCAGACCGATAGCCTGCTTGCCGATCTCAAGGAACAGACCAGGATTACGGCGTCGATCGAGGCCGAACGGGCGCGGCTGACGGCGGCGGTCGGCGACCAGACGGCGGAAAAGAAGCGGCTCGGCATGCTGCTGGAGGCCAAGCAGAAGCTCGAAGCCGACACGCAAACGCAAATGGCCGCGGAAAAGCAGCGATCCGAAGCGCTGGCGGCCAAGGCCGGCAGCCTGAAAGAGTTGATCGCCTCGCTCGAAGCGCAGGCCGACAAGAGCCGCAAGGCCGCCGATGCCGCCAAGGCCGCTGAGCAGAAGACGGCGGATGGCGACAAGACATCCGCGCCGGCGGAACTGGCGTCGCTGCCCGTTCCGGAAAGCAACCAACTTGCCGCCGCGGTGCCCTTTTCGGCGCTGCAGGGACAGATCGCACTGCCGGTGACCGGCCGCATCAAGCGGCGATTCGGCGCCGACGACGGTAACGGCGCGGTGATGCTAGGCGACATGGTTGCGACACAATCGGGAGCCATCGTTACCGCGCCGGCGGATGGAAATGTGCTTTATGCGGGGCCGTTTCGCTCTTATGGTCAACTCTTGATCCTGAACGCAGGCGACGGCTATCATGTCGTTTTGGCGGGGATGAGCAGAATCAGCGTCGCGACCGGTCAATCAGTGCTTGCAGGAGAGCCGATCGGTGCGATGGGAGAGGCCCGGGTGGCGAGCACCTCGGTTTCGAAGAATGGAAATGCCACGCCGGAACTCTATGTCGAGTTCCGCAAGGATGGAAAACCCGTCGATCCGGCCCCATGGTGGGCGGACCGTTTTTCTGGAAGGACGTGAATAATGCGGAAACTGTCGCTTCTGTTTGCCGGTGCGCTGATGGGCGCGTCCGCCATGAGCCTGGTCTATGGCGCACCCGGCTCGGCGGCGAACGCTGCAGGGTCGGAGACCTACAAGCAACTGGCGATCTTCGGCGATATCTTCGAGCGCGTGCGGGCACAGTATGTGACGCCGCCCGACGACAAGTCGCTGGTCGAGAATGCCATCAACGGCATGCTGGCTTCGCTTGACCCGCACTCCTCCTACATGAATGCCGAGCAGGCGCAGGATATGCGCGTCCAGACCAAGGGCGAGTTCGGCGGCCTCGGCATCGAAGTCACCATGGAGAACGATCTGGTCAAGGTGATCACGCCGATCGACGACACGCCGGCCGCCAAGGCAGGCGTGCTGGCCGGCGACTACATCGCCAAGATCGACGGCGAAGAGGTTCGCGGCCTGACCCTCAACGATGCGGTCGACAAGATGCGCGGCCTGGTCAACACGCCGATCAAGCTGACCATCCTGCGCCAGGGCGCCGACAAGCCGATCGAACTGACGGTCGTGCGCGACATCATCAAGGTCAAGGCGGTCAAGTTCCGGGTCGAGAACGACATCGGCTACATGAAGATCACCTCCTTCACCGAAAAGACCTACGACGACCTCGAGAACGCCATCGACACCATCAAGAAGCAGATTCCCGACGACAAGCTGAAGGGCTACGTTCTGGATCTCCGCCTCAATCCGGGTGGCCTGCTCGACCAGGCGGTGAGCGTGTCCGATGCCTTCCTCAACCGCGGCGAGATCGTCTCGACGCGCGGCCGCGACCCCAAGGACGTCACCCGCTTCGACGCCAAGCCCAAGCAGGTCGACGACATCAACGGCAAGCCGATGATCGTCCTGGTCAATGGCGGTTCGGCCAGTGCCTCGGAAATCGTCGCCGGCGCGCTGCAGGACCTGCGCCGCGTCACGGTGGTCGGCACGCAGTCCTTCGGCAAGGGTTCGGTGCAGACCATCATTCCGCTCGGCGAGAATGGTGCGCTCAGGCTGACGACGGCGCTCTATTACACGCCGTCCGGCAAGTCGATCCAGGGCAAGGGCATCACGCCCGACATCAAGGTCGAACAGCCACTGCCGCCGGAACTGCAGGGCAGGGATCTGACGCGTGGCGAATCCGATCTCAAGGGCCATATCAAGGGCGCCGACGAGAGCACGACGGGTTCGGGCTCGGCCGCCTATGTGCCGCCGGATCCGAAAGACGATCTGCAGCTCATCTATGCCGAGCAGCTGCTGCGTGGCCAGAAGACCGATCCGTCCTTCCCGCCCAATCCGCAAAAGGCGGTTCTCAACCAGTAGGGATCTGGAGCGGCGCACGCGCCGCTCCATCTTTCTGTTTGAGCATGATGGAAGCAATGCGATGCTGCCGGGACCGAAAGGTTCCGGCAGTTTGATTCGGGGGCGAGGCAAAGCTCCCAAGGCATGGCGCGGGGGTGCGCCGGGATTGATGAATTCGCGCATGCCGTTTCGAAGTGGCTTCGCCTTCGGAGCCATGCGCCCGGGGATTACGCTTGACTGATATCGGCAAGGACATCGAACGCCCGCTCGGAC
>NZ_RZPI01000613.1:0-3409 GCF_003998715.1 Mesorhizobium sp. M7A.F.Ca.CA.002.15.2.1 | reverse complement strand
TGTGTCGAGATTCAGGTCAGGCCGAGTCGAAAACGATGGCTTTCGAGAACCGGAGCGGAGCATCACCTGAATATCAGCGCACCTTAAAGGAGCTGCCCGAGAAACTCCTGAACGGCATGCCCTGGCCGGAAATTGCCGATGCGCTTGATTTCCCATTGCAGCCGGATACCGGAATTCTCCAGCACCCGCGTGCGCACCGTCTCGCCGAGATATTCAAGGTCGTAGCCGGTCGCGGTTCCGGTGTTGATCATGAAGTTGCAATGCATCGGCGACATCTGCGCGCCGCCGATCATCAGGCCGCGGCAGCCCGCTTTGTCGATCTCCTTCCAGGCCGATGTGCCGTCGGGATTCTTGAAGGTCGAGCCGCCGGTCTTTTCGCGGATCGGCTGCACGGTCTCACGATGGTTCTGCACGGCCTCCATCGCAGCCTTGATGGTCGCCCTGTCCTCGGCAAAGCCTTCGAACACGGCGGAGGTGAAGATCAGCCCGGAGGGAGCCGCCGAATGGCGATAGGCGTATCCCATATCGGCATTGCTCAGCGTCTGCACATTGCCCTTGCGATCGAGTGCTCGCACTTCGATGACGCGCTCGCGCGTCTCGACGCCATTGGCGCCGGCATTCATTCGCAGCGCACCGCCGATTGCACCCGGAATGCCGTGGTAGAAATGAAAGCCGCCAATGCCGGCCTCGAGCGCCACCGCTGCGACGCGCTTGTCGGGGGTCGCAGCTCCCGCCTTGATCCTGATTGGCGAAATCACCTCGGCATCGCCGAAGCCCTTGGCCGAAAGCCGAATGACAAAGCCCTCGATGCCGCCATCGCGGACCAGAAGGTTGGAGCCGACGCCGACGACCGTCAGCGGTATCTCTTCGGGAACGGCTTTCAGGAACGCGGCAAGGTCCTCCTCATCGGCCGGCTGGAACAACGCTTCAGCCAGCCCCCCGGCACGGAACCAGGTGATCTTGTCCATCTCGGCGTTCGGCGTCAGGCGGCCACGCAGGCCGGCAAGCCGGTCGCCAAGTCTGTCGATCAGGGCCTGGCCGTGCCTCATGAGACGGTCCCGCCAAGCTCCTTGGGCAACGCATAGGCCCATTGGGTGATGTTGCCGGCTCCAAGGAAGACGACGAAATCGCCCGGCTTGGCCAGATCACGGACGATGGGCGCAATCGCCGCCGGGCCCTCGATGTAGCGCGCGTCGCGATGACCGCCGGCGCGGATGCGCGACACCAGCGCGTCCGAGCTGACGCCGTCGATCGGCTCTTCGCCGGCGGCGTAGACCGGCGCCACCATTACTGTGTCGGCGTCGTTGAAGCAGGTGGAAAACTCGTTGAACAGATCATGCAGCCGGGTGAAGCGATGCGGCTGGGCAATGGCGATGACACGACCCTGGGTGGCGCTGCGCGCCGCCTTCAGCACCGCCGAGATCTCGACCGGATGGTGGCCGTAATCGTCGAATATTTCGACGCCGTCCCACGAACCGGTATGGGTGAAGCGGCGCTTGACGCCGGCGAAGGACGACAGGCCCTTCTTGATCGCCTCGGCCGACAGGCCGAGTTCGTGCGCGACCGCGATTGCTGCCGTCGCGTTGGAGACGTTGTGACGGCCGGGCATCGGCAGGCGCAGGCCTGCTATGACAGTCTGGCCGCCGGTCTTGCGGTCGCGGATCACCACGTCGAATTCCGAAATGGCACCTGACATGCGGTGATTGGTAAAGCGCACGTCGGCCTGCGCATTCTCGCCATAGGTGATGACCCGGCGGTCCTCGATGCGGCTGACCAGCGCCTGCACTTCGGGGTGATCGGTGCACATCACGCCAAAACCGTAGAACGGAACGTTCTCGACAAACTGGCGGAACGCCTCGCGCACCTTGTCGAAGCTGCCATAGTGGTCAAGATGCTCGGGGTCGATGTTGGTGACGACCGCGATCTCGGCCGGCAGTTTCAGGAAGGTGCCGTCGCTCTCGTCGGCCTCGACCACCATCCATTCGCCGTCGCCCATGCGGGCGTTGGTGCCGTAGGCATTGATGATGCCGCCATTGATCACGGTCGGATCGAGCCCGCCCGCATCGAGCAAGGTCGCCACCATCGAGGTCGTCGTCGTCTTGCCATGCGTGCCGCCGATCGCCACCGCCTGGCGAAAGCGCATCAGTTCGGCCAGCATCTCGGCCCGGCGCACGATCGGCAGCAGCTTTTCGCGCGCGGCCTTCAGCTCAGGGTTGGATTTCTTGATCGCCGTCGAGACGACCACCACCTCGGCATCGCCGAGATTCTCGGCCCTATGGCCGACGAAGCATTCGATGCCCTTGTCGCGCAGCCGCTGCACATTGGCGCTTTCGGCCTGGTCGGACCCTTGCACCTTGTAGCCGAGATTGTGCAGCACTTCGGCAATGCCGCTCATGCCGATGCCGCCAATGCCGATGAAATGCACAAGGCCGATGGTCTGCGGCATCTTCATGCTTGCGTCCCCTTCCTGAAATCCGAAACGGTTTTTTTGGACGCAATAGCCTCTGTAAGATCGGCGAGCAACCGTGCCGCGTCCGGCCTGCCGGCCGATTTCGCACCCGCCGCCATTGCCGTCAGCCGATCGGGGTCGTCCATCAGCCCGCCGACAAGCGCTGCGATGCGTTCGGACGAGAGCGAGGATTGCGGATGCACTTCGCCGCCGTCGGCAGCGGCAAGGGCCGCCGCGTTCGCCGCCTGATCGTGATCGAGCGCATGGGGGTAAGGCACCAGCAGCGCCGGCCGGCCGATGACGGCGATCTCCGAGACGGTCGAGGCGCCGGAACGCGAGATCACCAGATGAGCGGCCGCCATGCGTGCCGCCCTGTCGGTGAAGAAGGGCGAGACCTCGACGGCGACGCCAAGGGTGGCATAGACCGCCTTGACCCGCGCCACGTCATCGGCGCGCGCTTGTTGGGTAATGACCAGCCGTTTGCGCTGGGCGTCGGAAAGCAGCGCAATGGCTCCCGGCACGGCATCGGAAAAGAATTGGGCGCCCTGGCTGCCGCCAAAAACCAGCAGGCGGAACGGTTGATCCCCGGCAGATGCCGCATAGGCAGTCTTGGCCGCTTCCAGCACCGCAGGCCGGACCGGATTGCCTGTCGTCACCGTCTTGACCCCGGCTGCACTGCTGTCCTGCGGCAGGAAGCCGCCGGCGATCGCGTCGACACGGCCGGCCAGCGCCCGGTTGGCGCGCCCCATCACCGCGTTCTGCTCATGGATCAGGGTCGGTACCTTGCGCCGTGTCGCCGCGTAGAGCGGCGGCAAGGTTGGATAGCCGCCGAAGCCGACGACGGCATCCGGCTTGATCCTGGCGATGACGGCAGAAGCCTGGCGCACGCCGCGCCAGATTTTCCAGAAGGCACCAAGCAGGGCAAAAGGATTTTTCGAGCCCATCGTCGCCGACTGGATC
>NZ_RZPI01000612.1:0-3418 GCF_003998715.1 Mesorhizobium sp. M7A.F.Ca.CA.002.15.2.1 | reverse complement strand
TAATCCACGGCGTGATCGGACCGAACGGCGCCGGCAAGTTGACGCTGATCAACATGACGGCTGGTTCCTACACAGTGTCGTCGGGCTCGATCACGCTCGACGGCAAGCGTCTCGACAAACTCAAGAAATACCAGATCGCCAATTCGGGAATTGCCCGCACCTATCAGAACATCCGCCTCTTCGACCAGATGTCGGCGATCGAGAACCTTGAAGTCTGTTTCTATCCCGCCGAGGTTGCGGCCGCCTGGAGGGAAGTGATCTGGCCACCCTATGCCAACGCCCAGCGCCGGCGCCGGCGTGAGAAATGCATGGAAATCCTGCGGTTTTTTGACCTTCAGGGCTACGCCGACGTCGATGCCGGGGGCCTGCCCTATGGCCGACAACGCATGCTGGAGATCGCCCGCGCCTTGGTCGCCAATCCGCGCGTCCTGCTGCTCGACGAGCCCGCCGCCGGATTGAACCACCACGAGACGGCGGAACTGACGGCAAAACTCACCGCGTTGCGTTCGCCCGACCGGATCATGATCGTCGTCGAGCACGACATGGATCTCGTCATGACACTCTGCGACAGCATCATCGTCATGCATCATGGGAAACTGCTCTTCCGGGGCACGCCCGCCGAAGTGCAGGCAAGCACCGACGTCCAACTCGCCTATCTGGGAACCGCCAATGACATCGACGACATCCGGGCCGCTGCTCAGAATCGCCGGGCTCAGCTCGGGATACGGGCGCGTCGGCGTTCTTGAGGGCATCAGCATTGACGTCGATCCGCACGAGATCGTCGTCATCCTGGGTCCGAACGGCGCCGGCAAGACGACGCTGCTCAATTCCGTTTCCGGCGTGGCGCGGCCCACCGCAGGCAGCATCGCGTTCGAGGGCCGCGACATCACCGGGATGCGCCCCGAACAGGTCGTGCGTCTCGGCATCACCCACTGCCCGGAAGGCCGCCAGATCTTCCAGCGCCTGACGGTGGAGGAAAACTTGGTCGCGGCCCATATCGGTCGCGGCGGGAAGAGTTTCGAGGCATTGCGCGCCGAGGTGTTCGAGCTGTTTCCTGTGCTCAAGGAACGGCGCAACGGCATGGCAAGCCGCATGTCCGGCGGCCAGCAGCAGATGCTGGCGATCGGGCGCGCGCTTATGGCCGAGCCGAAGCTTCTGATGCTCGACGAGCCGTCTCTCGGCCTTGCCCCGAAGATCGTCCACCAGATCTTCCGCATCATCCTCGACCTGTCGCGCCACGGCATTTCGATCCTGCTCGTCGAGCAGAACGTTCAGCTGGCGCTTGAATGCGGCGACTACGCCTACCTGCTCAACACCGGCAAGGTGAAGCTGCATGGCCCGGCGCAGGAAATGGCCGCGCATTCGGCCCTGAGGGAACACTATCTCGGCGGCGCCAGCGAGGACGTCCTTCATGTTTGAGGTCGACTGGAAGACGCCGCATCTGTGGCGCAAGACCGCGAACAGGCGCCCGGCCGCACCGGCACCGCAAGGCGACCTGAAGACGGACGTGCTGGTGGTCGGCGGCGGCTTCACCGGCATGGCCGCGGCACTCGGCGCGCGCGACAGCGGCGTCAATGTCATCCTGCTTGAGAGCAACGAGATCGGATCGGCAGCGTCGGGCCGCAACAACGGCCTTGTCATCTCCCACCATTCCAAGGCCTCGCCGGCGGAGTTCGAGGCGGTCTACGGCAAGACGATCGGTGAGCGCTACAATCGCATGGTTGCGGATGCGGCCGGCGTAGCCTTCGGCCTGATGCAGCGCTTCAACATAGACGCCCACCAGGTTCAGGAAGGCTGGATCCAGCCCGCTCACACCGACACCACGCTTGCCCGCGCGCACCAGTTCTACGAAGAGTGGAAAGCCTTCGGCGCCAATGTCTCCTGGCTTGACCGGGCCGAAGCCAGCGCGCGCATCGGCAGCCCCTATCTCGGCGGCTGGATGGTGCACAATTCCGGCCACATCAATCCGTTCGCCATGACCATTGGCCTTGCCGGCGCCCTTGAGCGCGAAGGCGTGACCATCTTCGAGAACGCCGCGGCGTCTCGCATCGAGAAGGTGGAAGGCGGCTGGCGCGTCTTCACCGCAACGGGAAGCGTCACGGCGCCAGAAGTGGTGCTTGCCACGAATGCGCTTACCGGCGACCTCTGGGCTGGGCTGAAGAAGACACTGATGCCGTTCAAGGTCTTCCAGGCCGCGACAAACCCGCTGCCGGAAGGCCTGCGCACCCAGATCCTTGTCGGCAACCCCGCGGTGTCCGACATGCGCAACGACATCCGCTATTTCCACTACGACGTCGACGGCCGGCTGGTGAGCGGCGGCACGCATACATTGTGGTTTGACGAGGCCGACCGCGGTCGCGCCAAGGTCTCGAGCATGCTGGGCAAGGCTTTTCGCGCATTCGGCGGCGAACCGCCGATCGTGGAATACTGGCATGGCACCTTTGCCGTGGTGCCTGATCGCAGACCTCGCCTCTATCGCCTGGCACCCGGCCTCGTGTTTGGCGGCGTCTATTCCGGCCGCGGCGTGGCATTGGCAATGTCTCTTGGCCAGGAAATCGGCCGCTGGGCGGCAGGCCGGCGCCGGGACGAGCAGATGCCTTTGCCGGTCACCAACATGAAACCGGTTCCGTTCCATCCGGTCGCCGTGCAGGTCGCGAACCGCATGCATCTCTGGAACCGCTTCAAGGATCGAAGCTCTTGATGACATTATAGGCCGACGATGCTGATTTTGTGCCGGCGGCTAGCTGGCCGAGGCAGAAGTCTCAATCAGACAGCCCATGCTCGGTCACGACTGGGCCGAAAGCGGACTGGTAGCTTCAGGCATCAGCGGAAGCCGAAGCGGACCTTCAGCGTGGCTGGGACTTAGGGCCTCCGACTGATCCAAAAGGAGGTTCTGTCACGGTCTCAGGCGTTCCCCCTTCGGATCGTACCACGGCTTGAGCTGCGCAATGGCCTTGTATCGCTTCCAGGCGATTTCGATCTCCAGAGGGGCGGCTGCCAGCCAGGCATCGTCGACACCGCCCTCGCATTCGACATAGCCCATGCCGAGCGAGGCGCCGATGCGGTGGCCGTAGGCGCCGGAGGTGACCGAACCGACGATCTTGCCGCCGCGCCAGATCGGTTCGTGATGATAGAGGAGAGGCGCATCTTCGGCCTGCAGCCGCAACTGCACCAAGCGGCGGCGCGGCTTGCCCGCCTCCTTCTGCAGCAACAGCGCATCACGGCCGATGAAGCCGCCTGGCTTGTCGAACGCCACGGCAAAGCCAAGCCCTGCCTGCAGCGGGCTGTCTTCCTCGCCGATGTCGTGACCCCAGTGGCGGTAACCTTTCTCCATGCGCAGCGAATTGATGGCGAAGTAGCCGCCTTGGCGCAGGCCGAAATCGGCGCCCGCCTCGGCCAGCTTGTCGAAGACATGGGC
>NZ_RZPI01000611.1:0-3420 GCF_003998715.1 Mesorhizobium sp. M7A.F.Ca.CA.002.15.2.1 | reverse complement strand
GATATCCTCCAGCACCGCCTGCGGGTCGCTGGCGACGCCATCGATGGCCGTGTTGACGAGGCGCATCACCGGCATCTTCACCGGATCGATGGTCTCGCTTTGGGCGGCGAACTCGTCGGCGACGAGCGCGGCTGCTGCCTCGGTCGGCAGCACCAGCAGCGCCTTGCCCGGCGTCCGCACCGGCTTGCCGTCGAGATGCACGGCAAAGCCATTGTCGATAGGTGCCACAGAGGCGGCCTTGTAGAAGCGTTTGGGCAGAGGCGTCTTCATCTGGATCTGGGCGCGGCGCACAGGATCCGGGTCGGAGAGATACTTGCCCGCTTCGAGGTCGTTGAGGATGTCACGCATGAAGGTCTCTCTTACACCGGCGTCAGCTTGCGCGCCGGCCGGTTGACGATGATCAGGCCGGCGGCAATCAGGCCAAGTGCCAGGAAAATGCGCATGGTCAGCGGCTCATTCAAGAACATGGCTCCGCACAGCACGCCGAAAACCGGCGACAGGAAGGTGAAACTGGACAGGCCTGACGCCGGATAGCGCCGCAGCAGCCAGAACCACAGCACATAGGTGAAGGCGACGATGTAGACCGCCTGGAAAAGCAGCGCCAAGGTCGGCAGCACGGTCGGGTCGCGAACGGGCGGGCCGGCGAGAGGCAGCACCAATACGCCCACGAT
The DNA here is from genome assembly GCF_003998715.1 of Mesorhizobium sp. M7A.F.Ca.CA.002.15.2.1. Classification (NCBI taxonomy): domain Bacteria; kingdom Pseudomonadati; phylum Pseudomonadota; class Alphaproteobacteria; order Hyphomicrobiales; family Phyllobacteriaceae; genus Mesorhizobium; species Mesorhizobium sp. M7A.F.Ca.CA.002.15.2.1. The sequence goes on along the minus strand of NZ_RZPI01000611.1, from coordinate 2,749 downwards.
CGCTGCCCCGGCGAGCTGGTAAAGCAGCAGCTTCTCGGCGCTCGCCTCGACCAGCTTCGACCGCTTGATGAGGATGTTGGTCAAAGCCCAGAAGAATCCGGAGCCAAGGCTCAGCAGATCGCCGAACAGCATGTCTCCGCCGCCGCCAAGCTTGTCGGAAAACACCGCGGCAAGGCCGGCAAAGGCCAGCAGCAGGCCAAGGAATTTTCTCAACGTGATCTGCTCGCCGAGCAGGAAATGGCCGCCGAGCAGCATCCAGAACGGCATGGTGTTGACCAGCAGCGTGTTGCGGGCAACGGTCGTATGCTCCAGGCCGACATAGAGGCAAAGGAACTCGATGCCGAAAAGCGCGCCAACCAAGATGCCGGCGAGCAAGGTCCCGTCGCGCGTGAAAAGCGCGATGCCGCGCCACCGGCACCAGGCAAAGACACACATGCCGCCGATGATCGAGCGCGCGATCGACAGGAAAACCGGATCATAGCCAGCGTAGGAGATCTTGGCGGCGACGTAATTCAGCCCCCAGGAAAAGGTCAGCCCGACCATGATCGCGGCGGCGGCCAGGTCGACCGTGTCGCGCCGGTCGAGCGCGTCGGTGGCGCCGCTCACGATCAGTCCTCCGCGCTGGCGTCGTCGAAGCCGATCAGGTTCCAGCTCTGGCGCATATGCGGTGGCATTGGCGCCGTGACATCGATGACGCCCTTGTCGGGATGCGGAATGATGATGCGGCGGGCGTGCAGATGCAGGCGGTTTTGAATGCCCCCGGGAAAGTCCCAATTGGTGTCGGCCTCGAAATATTTCGGATCGCCCAGGATCGGGCAGCCGATGTAGGCGGCATGAACGCGAAGCTGGTGGGTGCGGCCGGTATAAGGCTCCATCTCCAGCCAGGTCATCGTCTGCGCCGCCTGCTCGATGATCCGGTAATAAGAGACGGCGTGGTCGGCGCCCTTTTCGCCATGCGCGGCGACCCGCACGCGGTCACCGTCCGGCGTCGGCTCCTTGATCAGCCAGGTCGAGATCTTGTCCTCGCGCTTGGGCGGCACGCCCTTGACCAGCGCCCAATAGGTCTTCTTGGTCTCGCGGGCGCGAAATGCTTCCGAGAGCTTCATGGCGGCCAGTCGGGTGCGGGCGACGACCAGCACGCCCGAAGTGTCGCGGTCAAGCCTGTGAACCAGTCTGGGCTTCTCGCCCTTCTGGTTGCGCCAGGCCTCCAGCATGTCGTCGACATTGCGGGTGACGCCCGAGCCGCCCTGCACCGCAAGGCCCGCCGGCTTGTTGAAGACGAAAACCTTAGGGTCTTCATGGATCAGCATTTTCGACAGGACATCGGCATCGCCCTGGTTGCGGATCGAGTGGCCGGTCAGCGCACTCTCGCCCTTCTTGTCAACCTCGAGCGGTGGGACGCGAACCATCTGGCCGGGCTCGACACGGGTGTCGGCCTTGACCCGGCCGCCGTCGACACGGATCTGGCCGGAGCGCAGAAGCTTCTGCAAATGGCCGAAACCAAGGCCCGGGAAATGGGTCTTGAACCAGCGGTCGAGCCGCATGCCCGCCTCGCCGGCTTCCACCGTGATCTGTTCAACGCCTGCCATGTTTTTTGTCGCTTATCCGTTTCCCGAGCCAAGCTCGGCCTGTTCTTGGCGCGGCAATAGCACTAAGGCAGGCTTCTTGCGAGCCAAAGTCCCAGAAACAGGGCGATAATGGCGCCAATGACGCTGGCAAGGGCATAACCCAGCGCAGGCAGCGTGGCTCCCCGCTCCCACAGCGTCGCGAAATCGAGCGAAAAGGCTGAGAAGGTGGTGAAGCCGCCAAGAATGCCGGTGGCAACGAACAGCCTGACCTCGTTCGATCCGCCACGGCGCATCATGGAGGCGATGAACAGCCCCATGGCGAAGGAGCCGATGACGTTGATGGCCATCGTGCCCCAGGGATAGTTGGGGCCGACAAAACGCAGCGCGCCGATGTTGGTAAGGTGACGAATCCCGGCACCGATGCCGCCACCGAGGAAGACGAGAAACAGATTGAACATGACCGTTTACTGCCCCCGCAGGGCTGCCCGGTCAATCCCTCGTTGTGGGCGCAACCGCACGGACCAGCCGAGCTCGTCACCACTCAGGCGTTGCCCATCCCGGATATTTTTTCCTGAACTCGTTATAGAGGTCATCGATCTCCGTTTTGCCGATAGGGCGCGCCTGTTCGTAGAGGTAGCCCTTGACGTCGCCGGACAGCTGGTACGCCGCGATGCGCCTGTATGCTGCGCCGATGCCTTTGCCCTCGACAATGTATTGGTCCGGTATCGAGACACAGAGCTGCGCACCCGGCTGCAGATGGGTAACGGGCGGATCGGTCACGACAACGTATTTGGACTTCAACGCCGCCGGTCTGAATCGATCGCGACTATCGACCTGACAAGCCCACTCGATGCGAGGGTAAAGGTCCTTGTCCATTTCATAGAGCAATGAGTCGCTCATGATCCCGCTGGACGCAAATACCGACAACCGGTCCCCAGGTCCCATCTTTCCAAGAAGGTCATCGATAAGACGCCTGTATTCTGGAAGATTGTCGAGTTGCAGCGGGAGCGTGGCTTCCCTGGCAAAGACGTAGCTGATCGGTGACAGCACCTGGCGGCCAATTGGGAAAAAAGTACCGAAAAACGCCAGCACGGCGGCAACGGCTATCGCGGCGTTCGACCATCGCGATCTCAGCGCCGGCATCGAAACGATCGCAACGATTGCCTGGGCGTAGGCAGGAA
>NZ_RZPI01000610.1:0-3428 GCF_003998715.1 Mesorhizobium sp. M7A.F.Ca.CA.002.15.2.1 | reverse complement strand
GGCGTCGTGGCAGAATTTGGACAGGGCGATAAATCGCGCCGTGGCTAAGACGACAAGAAATGACCGCGCACCATGTGCGGTAATGGTAACGAGGCCGTACGCGGCATTGACGGGGTTTGAACGTGGCAGCTGACAAGGTCGATCCGATCCACCAGTTCCATATCAACAAGCTGATTCCGATCGACATCGGCGGCTATGACCTGTCTTTCACCAATTCGGCGCTGTTCATGGTCGCAACCGTGATCGTCGCGGCTGGATTCCTGTTTCTCACGACGTCGAGCCGCAGCCTGGTTCCCGGGCGGCTTCAGTCGGTCTCCGAGATGGCGTACGAGTTTGTCGGCAACATGTTGCGCGACGCCGCCGGCACGCAGGGCATGAAGTTCTTCCCTCTCGTGTTCTCGCTGTTCATGTTCGTGCTCGTCGCCAATCTGCTTGGCCTGTTCCCCTATTTCTTCACCGTCACCAGCCACATTATCGTCACCTTCGGCCTTGCCGTGCTGGTGATCGCAACCGTGGTCGTCTACGGCTTCATGAAGCATGGTCTTGGCTTCCTGAAACTGTTCGTGCCGCACGGCGTGCCGGTCTTCCTGCTGCCTCTCGTGGTGCTGATCGAAGTAATCTCCTTCGTGTCGCGCCCGGTCAGCCTCTCGGTTCGTCTGTTCGCCAACATGCTCGCCGGCCACATCACGCTGAAGGTGTTCTCCGGCTTCGTCGTCAGCCTGAGCGCGCTCGGCGCGGTTGGCGTCGCCGGCTCGATCCTGCCTCTGGCGATGGCGGTGGCGCTGACGGCACTGGAACTGCTGGTCGCCTTCCTGCAGGCCTACGTCTTTGCCGTGTTGACCTGCATGTATCTCAACGACGCCCTGCATCCAGGGCACTAGGTCCAAAAGTTTCCGGCCCAAAGATTTCCAACATTGGCGCCGGATGGAATCGCAACGGAATTTTAGATCCAAAGGAGTTGAACAAATGGACGCAGAAGCAGCAAAGTACATCGGCGCCGGCATCGCTTGCCTGGGCATGGGTGGCGCGGGCATTGGCCTCGGCAACATCTTCGGCAGCTACCTGGCGGGCGCACTGCGCAACCCGTCGGCCGCCGATGGCCAGTTCGGCCGTCTGATCTTCGGCTTTGCCGTGACCGAAGCTCTGGGCATCTTCTCGCTTCTCATCGCGCTTCTGGCCCTGTTCGGCTGAGCACTCGGGAAGATTGGACAGGCCGGCCGCGCAAGCGGCGGGCCTGAATTTCGGGGATAGTCCATGTTCGTGACATCTGCCTTTGCGCAAGAGTCCGCGCCATCAGCCGATACCAGCCACGCTGCGACGGAAGGCGACACGCATTCCGGCACCAGCGTGCCTGCTGAAGCGCATGGCACGTTTCCGCCATTCGATCCGGCGACGTTCCCGTCGCAGCTTCTGTGGCTGGCGATCACCTTCGGGCTGTTCTATCTCTTCCTGAAGCGGGTGGTGATGCCGCGCGTCGGCGGCATCATCGATGTCCGCAACGATCGCATCACGCAGGACCTCGACCAGGCGGCCAGGTTGAAGGGCGAGGCCGACGCCGCCGTTGCTGCCTACGAGCAGGAACTGGCGGAAGCCAAGACCAAGGCCAACGCGATCGGCCAGCAGGCCAACGACGCTGCCAAGGCCGAGGCCGACACCGCTCGCAAGAAGGTCGAGGCTGCGCTCGACGCGAAGCTTGGCGAAGCCGAAGCCCGCATTTCTTCCATCAAGGCCAATGCCATGAAGGAAGTCGGCAGCATCGCCGAGGACACCGCTTCGGCGATCGTCGAGGCTCTGGTTGGCGGCAAGGCCAGCAAGGCCGAGATCGCGGCCGCGGTCAAATCCGTGGCCCGGTGAGGAGCGCATCATGGATTACACATCTCTCGCGACGCTCTGGGCCACGATAGCCCTGATCATCTTCCTCGGCGTTGCCGTCTACATCAAGGTGCCTGGCATGATCGCCAAGGCGCTCGACGCCCGTGCCGCCAGGATCAGCAATGAACTGGACGAAGCGCGCCGGCTGCGCGAGGAGGCCCAGCAGCTGCTCGGCCAGTACCAGCGCAAGCGCAAGGAAGCCGAGCAGGAGGCCGCCGACATCGTCGCTGCCGCCAAGCGCGAAGCCGACATGCTTGCCGCCGACGCGCATAAGAAGACCGAGGACTATGTCGTCAGGCGCACCGCGCTTGCCGAACAGAAGATCGGTCAGGCCGAGCGTGATGCCATCAGCGAAGTGCGCGCCAGCGCCGTCGACATCGCCGTCGAGGCAGCACGCGCGCTGCTTGCCGGCAAGATCGACGCCAAGGCCGGTGCAGATCTGTTCAAGGCTTCGCTCGCGGACGTGAAGTCGAAGCTGAATTAGGCGGTTCGTCTAGCCAGTCATCGAAAGCCGCCCGGGCAACCCGGCGGCTTTTTTGTTGCGGCGCTGAAGCTGCCAATCTCCCCCCTCGTGGGGGAGATGCCCGGCAGGGCAGAGGGGGGCGTGAAGGAACGCTAACCTTTGTTGTCCTAAGGTCTATCGGGACAAGCCTGAGGGCATAACTGCAATCGATTGAGAGGCCGGCGGGACAGCGCCCCCCTCTGTCCTACCGGACATCTCCCCCACAAGGGGGGAGATTGGCTTGTCGTCGTCGTCGCTCAATCCAGCCCGGCGAAGCTCTCTTCTTCCACCACGTCCACCTCGGCCCCACCCAGCCGGAATGGCGCAAACGACACGCGGTGCAGCCGCGCCACCGGGCCATGCGCTTCGATCGCGGTGCGATGACGAACCGTGGCGTAGCCCATATGGACTTCGAACCCGTAGCGGTCGTGATGGTTGCCGCAGCCGCACATCATGCGGTCGCGCATCACCTTGGCGACGATCGAGGCGGCGGCGATCGACTGCGAACGCTGGTCGCCCTTGATCAGCGCGCGCCCTTCACAAGGCAGTCCCGGCGGCACGTCGCGTCCATCGGCAAGCGCAAGCTTCGGCCGGACCGACAGCCCTACCAGCGCGCGCCGCATGGCTTCCAGGCTTGCCTTGAGGATGTTGCTGCCGTCGATGCCCTCGGCGCTGATGGAGGCCATCGAGACCGCCTGTGCGGAGCCGAGAATGCGCAGGAACAGGGCCTCACGCTGTAAATGGCTGAGGCGTTTGGAATCGTCGAGGCCGTCGGGAATGTTGGCGGGATCGAGCACCACCGCTGCGGCGACCACCGGCCCGGCCAGGGGGCCGCGGCCTGCCTCGTCCATCCCGGCGACCGGCCACAGGCCCTCCGCCATCGCCTTCGTCTCGAAGGAGAAGTCGGGCTTCTCGATGATCTCAAAGAGAGGCGGAGAATCAGAACGCGCGCGAGCCATGTTGCGGCGAGGTTCGCATCGGCTCCGATTCTCCGCAAGTCCCTCCGGGTCGGGTGGGGCGCCGGACCGGGAGGGCACCGTCTGCAGGCCGGGGC
>NZ_RZPI01000060.1:0-14232 GCF_003998715.1 Mesorhizobium sp. M7A.F.Ca.CA.002.15.2.1 | reverse complement strand
GGCGTCCAGCGTCGCGGCGAAAGCCGGGCGTGGCACGCCGTCATTGCCGATCGCCAGCGTCAGATCGTCCTTCAGCGTCAGGAACAGCGGTGTCTCGGGCCTCGGCGCGGGCGTTGCGGTCGAACCCGGCAGGTCGACATTGACATCCACCGTGGCCAGCGGTGCCGCGACCATGAAGATAATCAACAACACCAGGATGACATCGATGAACGGGGTGACGTTGATCTCGTGGCTTTCCTCGAGATCGTCATCCATGGTCTGTCGGATTCTGCTTCCCATGGCGCTACTCCGCCGCCAGTGGCGCGGCCGGCGCGACGGTGCGGAAGTCGAGGTCGCGGCTGACCAGTCGTTCGACCCCTGCCGAGGCATCGGCGAGGATCTGCCGATAGCCGGCTATCGAGCGGGCGAAGACGTTGTAGATGACGACGGCCGGTATGGCCGCGACCAGGCCCATCGCGGTGGCCAGCAGCGCTTCGGCGATGCCCGGCGCGACCACGGCGAGATTGGTGGTCTGCGCCTGCGAGATGCCGATGAAGGCGTTCATGATGCCCCAGACCGTGCCGAACAGGCCGACGAAGGGCGCGGTCGAGCCGATCGTCGCCAGCACGCCGGTGCCGCGTGACATGCGCCGCGCCGCCGCCGCCTCGATGCGCGACAGGCGCGACGTAACCCGTTCCTTGAGGCCATCGCCTGAGACATGATCGAGGGCGCCGGCTGAGAGTGCGGTCTCCTCCTCGGCCGCCCGCACCAGCAGCGCGCCCGGGCCGCCGCTGCGGTCGAGGGTACTGCCGGCCTGCTTCAGCGTGGCGGCCTCGCCGATCGCCCGCACGGCGCGACGGATGCGCAGCTTGCCGCCGAAAAGCTCCAGCGACTTGGCCAGCCATATCGTCCAGGTGACGAGGGAGGCAAAGGCCAGCCCGATCATCACCGCCTTGACGACGATATCGGCCGCCATGAACATGCCCCATGGCGACAGGTCATGCGGCAAGGTCAATTCCATCGCCGTCGAAGGTCCGGCCTCGGCTGGCGCGGCTGTGTTCGGCTGGGTGCCTGGCTGCGAAGGCGCCATCGTGGCCGGCGGAGCGACTGCCGGTGCGGCGGGCGCCGGCGCAATCGGCGCTGGGGCCGTGGGAGCAGCCGGGGTGGGGGCATCAATCGCCGGCGCGGCACCGGCCGGTTGCTCCTGGGCCATCGCGCTGCCGGCCGACAGGATGACGGATGCGACCAACGCCGCCAACAAACCAGTTCTCGACAACAGCTTCTTCCTTGTTCTCACAGCGGCCAGCCGCCTTCTATTTCCCGCCGCCGCACCAGATCTCGTCACTGCACATAGCCGACGGGCTGGCCGGTGACGGGGTGCGCGAACACGCCCATCTCCACGCCGAAAATGCCTTTCAGAACATCGCTGCGCATGATCTCGCCGGGTGTGCCGCGCGTCAGCAGCTTGCCGTCCTTGAGCGCGATCAGTTCGTCGCAGTAGCGCGCCGCCATGTTGGGATCGTGCAGCACGACGACGACGCAGAGGTCGCGTTTGCGGCTGAGTTCCTTGACCAGCCCGAGCACCTCGACCTGATGGGCGATGTCGAGTGCCGAGATCGGCTCGTCGAGCAGCATGACGCCGGCGTTCTGCGCCACCAGCATGGCGAGCCAGGCGCGCTGGCGCTCGCCGCCCGACAATTCGTCCACCAGCCGATCCGCGAACCCGTCCATGTCGGTCAGGGCCAGCGCCTCGTCGACATGCTGCCTGTCCTGCGCGCGGAAGCGGCCAAGCGCGCCATGCCAGGGATAGCGTCCCAACGTCGCCAGTTCGCGCACGGTCAGGCCGGTCGCCGCCGGTGTCGTCTGCGGCAGATAGGCAAGCGCGCGGGCAAATTCGCGGGCGCCCCATTGCGGCAACGGACGCCTGGCGAAAGTGATGGCGCCTGAACTCGCCGGCTGTTGGCGCGCCATGAGCTTGATCAGCGTCGACTTGCCCGAACCATTGTGGCCGATCAGCCCGTAGACGCGCGAGCGCTGCAGTTCGAGCGAGACCGGACCGAGCAGCGTCCGCTCGCCGACGGCAAAGCGCACCGCGTCGATATGGAAGGCAGTCTGGGCATCAATTCCAGCCATGCTCATGGCTTTTCTCCAGTGCGGCCGCCCGCATTTCCAGATTCCGGCTTTCGACGGCTCATGCCCGGTTGACTATGAAACATGACCTTACTAGTCAACATTGAAGATGACTGCAACGATCAACAAATCGTCGCGACCGGCAATATCGACATGAAATTTGGAAAAGGGGGCGCAGGATGATCTCGGGACGTGGACTGATTTGGCAGGACCGGATGGCGCGGAAGCGCCTGCTGATCGCAGCGGTGTCGGTGCCGGCCCTGCTTGGCTGCGGCCATGCCCTGGCCCAGGAGACGGTCACCACCACCCTGGACCCGATCAACGTCCAGGAACGTGTCGAAAGCGCCTTCGGGCCGGTCAAGGGCTACGTGGCCACCAAGGGCTCCACCGGCACCAAGACCGACACGCCGCTGATCGAGACGCCCCAGTCGATATCGGTGATCACCAAGGACCAGATGGAAGCACAGGCGATTGACAACCTCGGCGGCGTTCTGCGCTACACGCCCGGCGCCACCGGCGATCTCTACGGCACCGACAATCGCGGCCTCGGCCTGCAGTTGCGCGGCATTTCGAACGCCAACGGCGTCTTCTACAGGGACGGGCTGCAGCTCAAGGAGAGCAATTTCATCCTGTTCACCGCACTCGATTCCTATGGCGCGGAACGCTACGAGGTGCTGCGCGGACCAGCGTCGGTGCTCTACGGCCAGGCTAGCCCCGGCGGCATCATCAACTATGTCAGCAAGCGGCCGACCGAGGAAAACCTGCGCGAGATCGAACTCGGTGGCGGCAGCTTCAATCGCTATGAAGGCAAGTTCGATTTCAGCGGTGCCGTGAACGCCGACAAGTCGCTGCTGTTTCGCCTCACCGGTGCCGCTCACATGGGCGACACGCAGACCGATTTCGTCAAGGACGACCGCATCTTCATCGCCCCGGCGATCACCTGGCAGCCCGATGCCGACACCAGCCTGACCATCCTCGCCAACTATCAGCGCGACCGCTCGGGATGGGCGATGCAGTACCTGCCTGCCTACGGCACGGTCATACCGGGCAAGGACGGCAAGTACCTGCCGAACAGCATGTTCGTCGGCGAACCCGGCTTCGACTCCTACAACAACGACCAGGCCTCGATCGGCTACGAATTCGATCACCGTTTCAACGAAACCTGGCAGGTGCGACAGCATGCCCGCTACGTCCACCTCACCCACACCGAGGAGGGCGTCTTTGGTGGCGGACTGACGGACTCGAACGGCCTGGAACCTTCAAGCGGCGACTACTACCGTTATGCAGATGCCGGCGGCACCAAACTCAGCGGCGTCACCATCGACAACCAGGCACAAGCCGATTTCGACACCGGGCCGCTTGCCCACACGCTGCTCGTCGGCCTCGACTACAAACGCTACACTTACCGCGACTATGCCTCGGAAGGGACCGTCGAGGACGGTTTCAACATCTTCGATCCGGTTTACGGGTACCCGATCACCGATCTGACGCCCTACACCGATACCGACACCACCCAGCAGCAGGTCGGTCTCTATGCCCAGGACCAGGTCAAGTTCGGCAACTGGCGGCTGACCCTTGGCGGCCGCCAGGATTGGTCGGACGCCAAGGTCTACGACAATCTGGCCGGCGGCTACATTCCCGAGCAGAAGGACAACGCCTTCACCAGCCGCGCCGGCCTGGTCTATCTCGCAGACAACGGGCTTGCGCCCTATGTCAGCTACTCCGAATCGTTCCAGCCCGTGGCCGGCGCCGACAGCGACGGCAATCTGTTCGTGCCCGAGACCAGCAGGCAATACGAGATCGGGCTGAAATACCAGCCGACCGGCTGGAACTCCTTCATTACGGCATCGGTTTTCGACCTGACCCGACAGAATGTCGTGCGTTCCGGTAATGAGGGCTCGCCCAACGATCTGTTCCAGACCGGTGAGATCCGTTCGCGCGGCGTGGAATTCGAGGCCGTTGCCAGCCTCGATTCCGGCTTCGACCTGAGAGCGGCCTACACCTATCTCGACACGAAGATCACCAGGGCGACCGCTGTCGAAGATGTCAACGGCGTCTGGGTCAGCAACGAGGGCAACACGCCCTTCGGCGTGCCGGCCCATTCCGCATCGCTTTGGGCCAATTACACCTTCATGGGCGGCAAGCTCGAAGGTCTCGGCCTCGGCGCCGGTGTCCGCTATGTCGGCTCGACCTATGGCGACGACGCCAACAGCTTCAAGGTTCCGTCGGTCGTGCTCGCCGACGCGGCGGTGCATTACGCCTGGCAGAACGCCACGCTCAGCCTCAATGCCAGCAATCTGTTCGACAAACGCTACGTCGCCTCCTGCTTCTCCTCGGGCTTCGGCTGCTTCTACGGCGAGGGCCGCAGGATCAACGGTTCGGTGAAATACACATGGTAGAAGCAATGTGGCGGGCCGGCCCAAAATGGCGGCGCTGACACGGCGCCAGTATCTTGCCGGCCTCGCCGCGACCGGTCTCGCTTTGCCGGGCGGCACGGCACGCGCGGCACCTGCCCGCGTCGTCTGCCTGGAATGGACATCGGCCGAAATGGTGGTCTCGCTCGGCGTGTCGCCGCTCGCCGTCGGCGACACCAGGGGTTATGGCGACTGGGTCCAGGGCCCGGCGCTGCCGCAGGCCACCATCGACCTGGGGTCGCGCAGCGAGCCCAATCTCGAACTGCTTCGGGAATTGCGGCCCGACCTGATCGTCGGCGCCTATGGCTATGGCTTGGACGAGAACAGCTTCACCAGATTGGCGCCGACCTTCAATGTGCCGTTCTACAGCGGCAAGGCTCCACCTTACGCGCAGGCGCAGCAGGTGACGCTGCAGCTTGGCAACATGCTTGGCCGTGGGACGGAAGCAGAAAACCTTGTCGGGCGCATCGAAGCCTCGATCGCCCAAGCGCGTGCCAGGCTGGAGCGGGCGGTGCAAAAACCGGTCTGCGTCGTCAGCATGTTCGACGATCGCCATGTCCGCGTCTACGGCGCCGGCAGCCTGCTGCAGGACGTCCTCGACCGGCTCGGCCTCGTCAATGCCTGGACCGGCGCCACCAATGAATGGGGTTTTTCGACGGTCGGCATCGAGGAACTGGTCGCCGTCGGCGAGGCGCAACTGATCTCGCTCGATCCGATCCCGCCGCACGTCAGGATCAGGATCGCCCGCAACTCGCTCTGGGCCAACCTGCCCTGCGTCCGGAACGGCCAAGTGCGGACCATTCCGCCGGTCTGGCCGTTCGGCGGTCTCACTGCTGCCGCGCGTTTCGCCGAATTCGTGGCAGCAGCATGATCGCTCAGGCAATGTCCCTGCCGCGACAGCGCGACGGCATCGGCGCGCTCATCCTGCTAGTTGCCGTGCCCGCGGGGCTGGCGCTGGTGCTGAGCGTCATCGATCTCATCCACCTTCTGCCGGCGCACCTGTGGTGGCAGGCGCTCACCGCCCCCGACACATCCGATCCAGTGCAGTTGCTGTATCGCTATGCTTTCCTGCCACGTGTCGCCGTCAGCGTGCTGGCCGGCGCGGCGCTCGGTCTCGCCGGTGTCGTCATGCAGCATGTGCTGCGCAACCCGCTGGCCGAGCCGACCACGATCGGCACCAATGCCGGAGCAAGCCTCGCTTTGGCGGCCGCCACCCTCTACGCACCATGGCTGCTGGAAGGCGGCCGTGAAGGGGTGGCGCTGGCTGGCGGCGCTCTCGCCACATCAGCCGTTTTCGCACTGGCGCGCGGGCGCAGCTTTTCGCCAGTGTCGATCATCATCGCCGGCCTCGTCGTCAGCCTCACTTTCGGTTCGGCCGGCGCGCTGCTGATGGCGCTCAACCGCGAATACACCGAGGAGCTGTTCATCTGGCAGAGCGGCTCGCTGGTGCAGAATGGCGATGCGGCCGTCGTTGCTCTGGCGCCGTGGCTGCTGGCCGGCATCTGCGCCGCGTTCCTGCTCTGGCGACCGCTACGCCTGCTCGATCTCAGCGACGACGGCGCGGCATCGCTCGGCACCCGCCCGGCCGTCATCCGCCTTGCCGGCATGGCTGTCGCCGTCTCGCTTGGCGCGCTGGTCGTCGCCGAGGTCGGCGTCATCGGGTTCGTAGCGCTCGCTGCCCCGGCGCTGGCGCGGCTGGCCGGAGCGCGCACGCTTGGCCGCCGCCTGGTCTGGTCGCCGCTGGTCGGCGGCGCCCTGCTCTGGCTCACCGACCGCCTGGTGCAGCATCTGCCGTTCGCCGGCGAAATCCCCGCCGGCACCGCGACCGCTTTGCTCGGCGCGCCGCTGCTGCTGTTCCTGTTGCCGCGAATGCGAACCACCCCCGAAAGGCAGGCCGATATGATGTCGTCCGTACGCCTGCCGACAAACGGCCTGCCGTTGATCGCCGGCCTGCTGGCGCTCATCCTCGCGGTTGTCGTCGCAATGGGCTTTGGCCGTGGCGCAGGCGGTTGGCACTGGATCGCATCCGAGGATTTGACCGAGCTGCTTGCCCTGCGCGCGCCTCGCGTCGTCGTAGCCCTGTCGGCGGGCGTCCTGCTCGCGGTCGCCGGCACGCTGATGCAGCGCATGACCGGCAACCCGATGGCAGCACCCGAAGTGCTCGGCATTTCCGGCGGCGCCTCTTTCGGCGTGCTGGCGCTGCTGTTGCTCAGCGACGGCTTCGACCGCGCGGCAATGCTCGGCGCCGCACTCGCGGGCGCCTTGCTGGCGCTGACGATCGTCGTGCTGGTCGGGCGGCGCAATGCACTGTCGCCGTCGCGGCTGCTGCTTGCCGGCGTCGCCGTGGCGACGGTCGCGTCGGCCTTCGCCGCGCTGCTTCTGGCCAGCGGCGATCCGCGCACGGGCTTCCTGCTCGCCTGGCTATCGGGATCGACCTATCGCGCAACGCCCAATGATGCCTTCACTGCCGCTGCGGTCGCGGTCGCCGTCCTCGCGCTGGCGCCGCTGACGGCGCGCTGGCTCGATATAGTGCCGCTCGGCGAAACTGCCGCGCGTGGCCTTGGCCTGCGGCTTGGACGGGTTCGCGCCATTCTGCTGGCACTTACCGCGCTGGCCACCGCAACCGCGACATTGGTCATCGGCCCGCTGAGCTTCGTCGGCCTGATGGCGCCGCATCTCGCGCGCATGCTCGGCTTCCGCCGTGCCGTGCCGCAGCTTCTGGCCTCGGCCATGACAGGCGGGCTGATCCTCGTTGCCGCCGACTGGGCCGGCCGGACGCTGATCTTTCCCTGGCAGGTGCCGGCCGGGCTCATCGCCGCCTTCGTCGGCGGCCCCTATTTCATGGCGCTGATGTGGAAAGGCAGGCAATGAAGTCGGCCCTGGCATATTGCCGGCCCTGCCCTGCCGATTGTAAGCAGCGCCCATCGATGGCGGCCGGTGCCCTCGCCGCGTCCATCAAGACAGCTTGCGGTTCACCTCGATGATCAGACGTTTCCTGTCCTATTACGCGCCCTGGAAGGGGCTGTTCGCGCTCGACTTCTCCTGCGCGGTGCTGGCCGGCCTGCTCGAACTTGGCTTTCCCATGGCGGTCCGCACCTTCGTCGACCAGCTCCTGCCACGGCAGGACTGGACGCTGATCATCATCGCCTCGGCCGGGCTGCTGGTAATCTATCTGCTCAACACGGTGCTGATGGCGGTCGTCACCTATTGGGGCCACATGCTTGGCATCAACATCGAGACCGAGATGCGGCGCAAGAGCTTCGATCATCTGCAGAAACTGTCGTTCCGCTTCTACGACAACCACAAGACCGGCCATCTCGTCGGTCGCGTCACCAAGGATCTCGAGGAGATCGGCGAGATCGCGCATCATGGCCCCGAGGACCTGTTCATCGCCATCATGACGTTCGCCGGCGCCTTCGTGCTGATGTTCACGGTCAACATGCATCTGGCGCTGATCACGGCGGTGATCGTGCCTCTGATCGCCTGGGTGACGATGCGCTACGGCGACCGCATGGAGCGCAACTGGCAGGCGCTCTACCGGCGTGTCGGCGATTTCAACGTCCGCATCGAGGAGAATGTCGGCGGCATGCGCGTCGTCCAGGCCTTCGCCAACGAGGAGCATGAGCGCACGCTGTTCGCACATGACAACCAGCGCTACCGCCAGACCAAGCTCGACGCCTACCGCATCATGTCGGCCAGCAATTCGCTGAACTACATGGGCATAAGGCTGATCCAGCTCGTGGTCATGATTGCCGGCAGCTACCTCGTCATTACGGGAGGCCTGAGCAATGGCGGCTTCGTCGGCTTCCTGCTTTTGGTCGGCGTCTTCGTGCGGCCGATCGAGAAGATCAATTCGGTGATCGAGACCTATCCAAAAGGCATTGCCGGCTTCCGCCGCTACACAGAGTTGCTCGACACCGAACCCGACATCGCCGACCGGCCCAGTGCCGTTACCGCCAGCGGCCTCAAGGGCTCCATCGAATATCGCGGTGTGAGCTTCGGCTATGGCGACGGCAAGCCGGTGCTCAGGGATATCGATCTCACCATCCGCGCCGGCGAAACCATCGCCTTCGTCGGGCCGTCAGGTGCCGGCAAGACCACCATATGCTCGCTGCTGCCGCGGTTCTACGAAGTCAGCGCCGGGCGGCTCAGCATCGACGGCATCGATATCAGGGACATGACGCTCGCTTCGCTGCGCGGCCAGATCGGCATTGTCCAGCAGGATGTCTTCCTGTTCGGCGGCTCGATCCGCGAAAACATTGCCTATGGCCGTCTCGGCGCCTCCGACGACGCCATCGCCGATGCCGCGCGGCGGGCGCAGCTCGACGGCATGATATCAGGCCTGCCGGCCGGTTATGATACGATCATCGGCGAGCGCGGCGTAAAACTGTCCGGCGGCCAGAAGCAGCGGCTGGCGATTGCCCGTATGTTCTTGAAGAACCCGCCGATCCTGATCCTCGACGAGGCGACGTCGGCGCTCGACACCGAGACCGAGCGCGAAATCCAGAAGTCGCTGGCCGAACTTGCCGAGGGCCGAACCACGCTGGTCATCGCACACCGGCTGGCAACGATCCGCGGCGCCGACCGCATCGTCGTCGTCTCGGAGTCGGGCGTCGTCGAGCAGGGGTCGCACAGCGAACTGATCCGTGCCGGCGGCATCTATCGACGCCTGCACGACGCCCAGCATCTGGTGTCATCGCGTTGATCCACTATGGTAGCGGCCAAGCAGGGAGCCCCCGGATGATCAAGGCAACGCCCTTCGACTTTCCCTTTGACGGCAGGCTGGTGGCCGAAAACACCGCGCTGATCGTCATCGACCTGCAGCAGGATTTCCTGTCGACGACGGGCTACTTCGCCAGGCAGGGCTATGACCCGTCGCCTCTGAGGGCGATCCTGCCGACGGTGAGCCGGCTGATCGCGGCCGCGCGCAGGGCCGGCGTCAGGGTCATCCATACCAGGCAGGGCTATAGGGCCGACATGGCCGATATGACGCCTTACGAAAAATGGCGCCGCAAGCGCTCCGGTCTCGACGGCACCGATATCCTGCTGCGCTCGGGCACGGGGTTCCAGATCGTTCCGGAGATCGACGTGGCACCGCACGACATCATCGTCGACAAGACCTGCAACAGCGCCTTCACCTATACGGATTTCGAGCTTGTGCTCCGCGCGCAAGGCATCACGCATCTCATGTTTTCCGGATGCACGACGGATGTCTGCGTCCACACCACGCTGCGCGAAGCCTGCGACCGCAAGTTTCAATGCCTGACGATTTCCGACGCCTGCGCCAGCGGCGACAAACAAGCCCACGAGGCCGCGCTTCATATGGTGACGGTCGAAGATGGCGTCTTCGGCGCGCTGGCGGATTCGGGCGCTGTCATTGAAGGCCTGTCGCGGCTTGGCGACAGGCCCGAGGCAACAAAAGGCTGAAGGACTTCAGCCCGTTGCGCGCGTCTCCAATCCTGCACGAGACGCATATGCTCCAGGCTGGAATGCCTCGTGTTCGCGACGCGCCAGCGAATTGCGCAGCAGGGCGATCGTTTCCCGGCCGAGCGTTGCGATCTCGCGTGGCGTGTCGACGCCGACAATCATGAATTCATCGATCCCGAGGGCTGCATAGGCAAGCAGCGACAGGGCGGCCTGGGCTGGCGGCCCGGCAACATCGACCGCCTTGTGGCCGGAGGCGGAAGCACCCTGGTGAATCCCGACCGGAAGCGCGAAGCGCAGCTTGCCGGCCCGGCCATGTTCGGCGGCGGAGCGACGCACCCGCTCCATCAATTGCCGGATCTCGTCGATCGAGCCCGGCGCCAGTTCAAAGACATCGGCATGCCGGCCGGCCACCTTGAGCGCCGTTCCGGACTGCCCGCCCATGCGGATGACCAGGTCGGCGCCGTGCGGTCCCTTGCGCGGCACGTAGCCGCCCTTGATGCTGTAGAACGTTCCTTCGTGGTCGAAGGGCCGGTCGTTCGACCACAGCCGCTTCAGCAGCACCAGATATTCGTCTATTCGCTGCCAGATGACGGTGTGCCCGACCGGCCGTGTTTCGGCGTCGGCATCGCTCAGCGGCTCGCTGATCATTCTCAGCGCCAGGCGTCCGCCGCTTTGCCTGTCGATCGACGCCAGTTGTCGGGCCGCCACAGTCGGTTCGACCACGCCCGCCCAATGGGTGAGCACGACTTCCAGCGACGAGGTGCGATCGAGCACCTGGGCCGCAAGATCCATGTTGGTCAGCAGTCCGGCCGAATCGTCGACGACGATCTTGCGGAAGCCGCCGTCCTCGATCAGCCCGAGCTTGGTCGCGGTCTCGGCAAAGTCGTAGAAAAAGGGAACCGCGGCATCGGCGGTCTTGCCGGGAATATGCGTGAACTCGATCGGCATTGCCATGTCCTCCGTGGTGTCGGGCGCGCGAAAGCACGCCGAGGATTCGGTTCATTCAACTCCAATTGCCTGTAAGTGGTGGGGCAGCTAACCCCGGTCGATCTGACGACTCAGGGAATAAGACCCAGAACAACGGCCCCGGTGAACACGAACGCAAGGGCAAAGACGAGATAGGCGAAAGCCCCGGCATAGGCCGGGCGGAAGGTCTGGGCATTGGCCGCCCGCTGACCACTGCGATCCGTCTGGGCGTTCTGGATATAGGACATATCGACCTCCGTCTCGTCTGTTAATCTATAAAACTTGTAGACTTTGTCGATTGCTATTTTTCGGTCAAATCTAGAATAATTTTCTCTTAGGTGACGGGAAGTTGGTAGCCACTTGCTTACAGGGGCACTCGGGCGGCCGATCCGTATGGCGCGTCCGTTTTCGGGTCTGCGTCCGAATGGACCTATGGCCTTGCCCTCGCGGCACTCAATTCGTGGATTGGCCGCCCGGCGCCGGCGCGGTAGCATCACCCAACCAGCAAAGCGAAATCGTCACATAAGGGGCAAAAAAAATGGGCACAAGACTGGCCGGCAAGGTCGCCATCATTTCGGGCGGCGCGACGGGAATGGGTGGAGCAGCCTCGGAGTTGTTCGCCGCCGAAGGCGCCAAGGTGGCGATCATCGACCGCAACGGCGAGGCGGCCGCCGCAACCGCAGCGACAATCAGGGCACGCGGCCATGTCGCCGAGCATTTTGTCGCCGACGTCTCCGACGAGGCACAGGTCGAAGCCGCCGTGAAGGGTGCTATCGAAAAACTCGGGCCCATCACCGTGCTGTTCAACCACGCCGGCACCATCGTGATAAAGCCCTTCCTGGAGACCACGGTGCAGGAATGGGATTGGCTGCATGCCGTCAATGTGCGCTCGATGTTCCTGATGACGCGCGCCGTTTTGCCCGGCATGATTGCGGCGGGCGGCGGCTCGATCGTCTGCACCTCGTCGATCTCGGCGGTGGCGGCTACTCCCAACGAAGTGCTCTACGACACCACCAAGGGCGCTTGCCACATGTTCGCCCGCGCCATCGCCGTCGAGTTCCGCGACCGCAACATCCGCTGCAACGCCGTCTGCCCGGGCTTCATCCGCACGCCGCACGGCCTGCGCGAGGTTGCCGACCTCGGCAGGCTCGGCGTCGATGTCTCGGACGCAGCGCTGGCCGCGCAGCAGGGCCGCATCGGCGAGCCGGAAGAGGTGGCGAGGGCGGCGCTTTACCTGGCCAGCGACGAGTCGAGCTTCGTCAACGGCACGCATCTGTTCGTCGACAACGGTTTTACCGCGATGTGAGGCGACGCCTGGCGCCCTTCCTCTCCCCCGTCGATCGGGTGAGAGGTGTCGAGCGCAGCTCGACGGAGTGGGGGTCGACGGAGTGGGGGCGACCCTTGGGCGCGGTGCAGGAAGATTCTTGCGCCTAGTGGCCTTCCAATGTCCGTCGCGACGGTTGCCGGGTGGTTCCCCCACTCCGTCGCGGCTTCGCAGCGCCACCTCTCCCCCCTCCGGAGGGAGAGGAAATGGCACCAAGCCCTGCTTGCTAACGCTCCTCCCTGCGAAATGGCTTGAGCAGCGCCGACGGCGCCACCGCGTTGCGCGACATCACAGCCATGGCGACGATGGTGAAGATGAACGGCAGCATCAGGAACGCCTCGTAGGGGATGTGTCCGAGCCCGCTCGCCTGCATGCGCAGCTGCAAGGCATCGACGAAGGCGAACAGAAGTGCCGCACCCGCCGAGCGCCATGGATCCCAGCGGCCGAAGACGACCAGCGCGATCGCCACCCAGCCGCGCCCGGAGACGACGCCGAAGGTGAAGGCGTTGAACTGCGCCATCGACAGGAAGGCGCCGGCCAGCCCCATCAGCGCGCCGCCGAGGACAACCGCCTGGAAGCGTGTGGCGATGACGCTGACACCGGCCGAATCCGCGGCACGCGGATTTTCACCGACCATGCGCACCGACAGGCCCCATGGCGTGCGGTAGAGTATGAAAGCGGCCAACGGAATGGCCAGGATCGCCATGTAGACCAGCGCGAACTGGTTGAACACCGCCGGCCCGAGCACCGGAATGTCGGAGAGGAGGGGGATCGGCAGCGTCTGAAAACCATTGATGTTGGGCGGCACAGACTGCTGGCCGAAGATCAGCCGGTAGAGGAAATAGGCAAGGCCCGACGAGAACAGCGTCACGCCGATGCCGCAGACATGCTGGCTGAGGCCGAGCACCACCGTGAACAACGCATGCAGCGCACCCATCAGCATGCCGGTCAGCACCGCCGCCAGCACGCCGAGCCACAGGCTGCCGCTGAGGCTGGCAGCGGTGAAGCCTGTCATCGCCGACAAAAGCATGATGCCTTCGATGCCGAGATTGAGCACGCCGGCCCGTTCCGAGAACATTTCGCCCAGCGTTGCAAAAGCCAGCGGCGTGGCGATACGAATGATCGCGGCCAGAAAACCGACCTGGAAGATCTGTTCGAACACCGCGCTCATCGGGCAACCCCGACGCGGCGGATGCGATAGGCGGTGAACAGCAGCGCCACCAGCATGGCGAGCAGTGCAGTGCCCTGGATGACATCGCTGAGGAAGGCCGGCACGCCGGTCGCCCGCGACATCGCCTCGGCGCCGGTCATCACGGCGGCAAGGAAGATCGCCGCCGGCACGACGCCAAGCGGGTTGAGCCGCGCCAGCATGGCAACGACGATGCCGGAATAGCCGTAGCCCGGCGAGATGTCGCTCATCACCTGGAAATGCACGCCGCCGACCTCGCCGACGCCGGCCAGTCCGGCCAGCGCGCCGGACAGCAGCGCTGTCGAGATCAGCACGCGCTCGACATGGATGCCGCCATATCTGGCCGCTTCCGGGTTTTCGCCGGTGACCCTTATCCTGAAGCCGAGCGTGGTGCGCACGATCAGGAACCAGATCAGCGGTGCCGCCAGCAGCGCCACGATAACGCCGAGATGCAGCCTTGTACCTTCGATCAGCACAGGGAAATTGGCCGAATCCTCTATCGGCGGCGAGATCGGATAGCCGCTGAAGGAGTCCTTCCACGGTCCTTCGATCAGCGCCATCAGCGCGTAGTAGATGACCGAGTTGAGCAGCAGCGAACTGACGACATCGTCGACCTTGAATTTTACCCTGAGGGTCGCCGGCACCAGCGCGACCGCGGCCCCGGCCGCAGCGCCTGCGACCGCCATCAACACCATGGCGAGCGGTCCCGGCATCGGGATGGCGCCGACAAAGCAGCTGGCCACCGCGCCGGCCAGCAATTGACCCTCGGCGCCGATGTTCCAGAATTTTGCCCGGAAGGCGAC
>NZ_RZPI01000609.1:0-3429 GCF_003998715.1 Mesorhizobium sp. M7A.F.Ca.CA.002.15.2.1 | reverse complement strand
TTTCAGATCCCGCGCCCGCTGCCCAACCTGACGCTGATCGAAAACATCATGCTGGCGGCGCAGGGTCAGGCCGGCGAAAAGCTGCTTGCCAATTTCGTCACGCCATGGCGCGTCGCCGCGCAGGAAAGGGCCGCCAGGACAAAGGCGCTTGAACTGCTGGAACTGGTCGCCCTCGCCCATCTCGCGCATGAGCCGGCGCGCGTGCTTTCCGGCGGTCAGCGCAAGCTGCTCGAACTCGCCCGCGTGATGATGGCCGATCCGGCGATCATCTTGCTCGACGAACCGGCGGCCGGCGTCAACGCGACGCTGCTCGAAGTCATCATCGACCGCATCCGCGACATCAATGCGCGCGGTATCACCTTCCTGCTGATCGAGCATAATATCGACATGGTGACGCGGCTCTGCCATCGCGTCCTCGTCATGGCGAGCGGCCAGTTGCTCAGCGAAGGCACGGCCGAAGAGGTCGCTCGCGACCCGCGCGCCATCGAGGCCTATCTCGGAGGCGCAGCATGAGCGAGATCGTTCTCGATGTCCGCGACCTCGAAGCCGGCTACGAGCCCGGCGTGCCGATCGTGCGCGGCGCCTCGATCACCGTCGCCAAGGGCGAGATCGTCGTGGTGCTCGGCCCCAACGGCGCCGGCAAGTCTAGCTTCATCAAGGCCATCGCCGGCCTCGTCCCGATCACCGGCGGCACAGTATTTCTGGACGGGAAGGACATCACTGCCGCGCCGGCCCACACCATGGTGCGCCTCGGGCTGGCCTTCGTGCCGCAGACCGAAAACATCTTCCCACTGATGTCGGTCGAGGACAATCTCAGAGTTGCTTGCGGCATCCTTGAGCGGCGCGAGATTCCTGCGCGCACCGAGGAGATGTATGCCGCCTTCCCCGATCTCGTCCGCCAGCGCCGCACCGCCGCCGGCAACCTCTCGGGCGGACAACGGCAGATGCTCGCCGTTGCGCGGGCGCTGATCGTCCACCCCAAGGTGCTGGTGCTAGACGAGCCGTCGGCCGGCCTGTCGCCGAAATTCGTCTCGATGGTGTTCGAGATGCTGGCAAACATCCGCAAGTCCGGCGTCACCATCCTGCTCGTCGAACAGAATGCCAAGGCAGCGCTCGCCATCGGCGACCGCGCCTATGTGCTGGTCGAAGGCAAAGACCGGCACGAGGGCATTGCCTCCGAGCTGTGGAACGATCCGGTGGTCGCCGAACTCTATCTCGGCCAGCGCCCCCGCAAGTCCGGCACAGGAGGTGGGGCATGAGCTTGCAATTTGTCGTCGACGGATTGCTGACGGGTTCGATGATCGGCCTGGGCGCCATCGGCGTGACGCTTACCTATTCGATCCTGCGCTTCTCGAACTTTGCCCATGGCGACTTCATGGCCTGGGGCACCTATGCGACGCTGGCCGTCGTCAGCGCCATCGGCGCGACAGTCGGCAAGGTGGCACCGATCGCACCGCTGTCCTTCGGCTGGCCGCTGATTGTCGCGCTGGTCGTCGGCATGGCGTTCACCGCTTTGCTGGCGCTGCTGCTCGACAAGGTGCTGTTTTCGCGGCTGCGCTCGCAAGGCCAGGCGATCATCGTGGTGATGGCGAGCTTCGGTGCCTCGATGGCGCTGAGAAGCCTGCTCGAATTCACCTTCACCTCGCGGCCGACCTATTTCAGCCGGGCGATCCAGATCGCCATGCCGGTCGGCTTCGGCATCCGCATCACATCAGACCAGATCGCGCTTTTGCTGCTGACCGCGGTGCTGGTGCTCGCCGTGCATCTGTTGATGACGCGCACGCAGACCGGCCGCTCGATGCAGGCCCTGAGCCAGAACTCGGCACTGGCCCGCATCGTCGGCATCGACGTCGCCAGCGTGGTGCGCGTCACCTGGGTCATCGGCGGGGCGCTGGCCTGCGTGGCCGGCGTGATGATCGGCATCCTGGTGCAGATCCGCCCGTTCATGGGCTTCGACATGCTATTGCCGATGTTTGCCGCCGCCATTCTCGGCGGCATCGGCAGCATCCCCGGCGCCGTGCTCGGCGGCCTGATCATCGGGCTCGCCGAGGCCGGTGCCGTGCAGCTGATCGGCGCCGAATGGCGCGCCGCCGTCTCCTTCATCATCCTGATGGCGGTGCTGTTCGTGCGGCCGATCGGCCTGTTTGGTGTGAGGGAACGCTGATGGATCTGATCGGCTACGGCGCCTTCTTCCTGACCACCGCGCTGATCTTTTCGCTGGTCACGCTGGGGCTCAATTTGCAGTGGGGCCTGACCGGCCTGTTCAATGTCGGCCTTGCCGGCTTCGTCGCCATCGGCGCCTACACCTCGGCATTGCTGACCACTCCCGACGACGCCGCGCGGCTGGGTGGCCTTGGCCTGCCGATCGTTGTCGGCTGGGCGGGCGCCATGGTCGTCGGCGGCATTGCCGCGGCGTTAACTGGCATGGCGACGCTGCGGCTCAGGTCCGACTATCTGGCGATCACCACCTTCGGCGTCGCCGTCGTCGTGCAACTGGTCGCGCTCAACGCGCAGAAACTGACCGGCGGCCCGTTCGGCATCGGCTTCATCCCGCGCCCCTTCGGCAGCCTTGCCGAGACGCCGCTGCTGTTCAACCTGTCGAACCTTGCCGTGGTCGCGGCGGTGACTCTGGTCGCCTATCTCGCTTTGGAACATCTGTCGCGCAGCCCGTGGGGCCGCGTGCTGAAGGCGCTACGCGAGGATGAGCGGGCGGCGATCTCGCTTGGCAAGAGCGCGCGTTTCTATCGCGTCCAGGCCTTCGCCGTGGGCGGCGCCATCATGGCACTGGCCGGCGCATTGCAGGCGCATTTCACCGGCTTCATCGCGCCGGACAATTATTTGCCGATCCTGACCTTCCAGGTCTGGGTGATGCTGATCGTGGGCGGCTCGGGCAGCAATCTCGGCGCCGTCATCGGCAGCATCCTGGTCTGGGCGATATGGGCTGGGTCGGGCACGCTGACCAGCATCCTGTTCCCGCCGGAACAGCAGGCTCGTGCCGCCGCGCTGCAGATCGCCGCCATCGGCGTCATGCTCTGCGTTATCCTGCTGGTCCGGCCGAACGGGCTGTTCGGCGACAGGCCACGGCGGCCTTTGCTCGGCAAGCGGACGAAGGTGACTACGGCCAAAAGCGTTTCCCCGTCATGAATGCCGCGGTTCGGCAGGAAGCGCATGGCGCTTCACTCTGGCTTGCCGTCAGCCGCGACCGCCGCAAACGGCCGGCGCTGCAGGGTAAGCTCGATGTCGACCTGGCCATTGTCGGCGGCGGCTTTTCGGGCCTTTCAACCGCGCTGCACGCCGCCGGCAAAGGCCTTTCCGTCGCCGTTCTCGAAGCCGAATTCATCGCCTGGGGCGCAACCGGCAGGAATGCTGGCTTCGTCGTGCCGAACTTCGCCAAGATGGACCCGGCCGACATACTGGCCCATCTCGGAC